>JANNEF010000104.1:0-15306 GCA_031378375.1 Verrucomicrobiota bacterium
AGATCAAGAAGCACACCGACTGGGTCACCGCGCTTGCCTTCAGTCCCAGCGGCGAACAACTGGCCAGCGCCGACCGCAATGGCGGCATCAGCGTCTGGGATCCGGACAATGGCCAGGAACTGTTCACTCTTCCCGGTCACAAATCCGCCGTCACCTCGTTGAGTTGGCGCGGCGACTCGAAAATCCTCGCCTCCTCCAGCGAGGACGGCGCGGTGAAGCTGTGGGAGATGCAGGAGGGCAAGCAGGCGAAGACCTGGAACGCGCACGCCGGCGGGGCGCTGGCAGTCAGTTACGCCCATGATGGACGGCTCATCACCTGCGGGCGCGACAACAACGTGACGCTTTGGGATGCGAGCGGCGACAAGAAGCGCTCGTTCGAATTCTTTGGCGAGACGCCGCTGCGCGCCGCGTTCAGTCACGATGCCGGGCGCGTTTTCGCCACGGATTTTGCCGGGCGCGTTGCCGCGTGGAACGCCGCTGACGGCAAGCGCCTGGGAGAGCTCGACGCGAACCCCGTGCCCTTGGCCGCGCGTCTGGCGGTTGCGGAGAAGCGCGTGGAGGAAATCCAAAAGCGCGGGAACGGTCCTTCGCCATCTTTGACGGTGGCGGAGGCGGAACTGGCGACGGTGACCGCCGCTTTGGAAACAGCGGCCAAGGCTCTTGAAACGGCAAAGGCGGAGCAGGCGACCAGGGAAAACGAAGTGGCGCGTTTGAAGGAACTGGCCGCGAAAAGCTCCGCTCCGCCCGACACCGACGCCAAGCTTCTCGAAGCCCGCGCCGCGCGGCTCAAGGCGCGGGCAGCGACCACCAACGCCACGGAAGTGGTGGAGACGAAAACGAAAACCGCCGCCGCCGCGCGCGACAAACTCACGCAGGCCAAGGCCGAGGACCCGCAGCGCGCGTTGAATGAGGCCACGGCTGCGGTTGCCCGGCTGAAGACCGCGCAGGTCCAATCCTCCGTTTACCGCGTGCGCGAGAGTCTGGCGGCGAAGAAGCGCGAGCATGAAAATCTGCTCGCGGCCATCACCGCCAGCCGCGAGGCGGCCCGGCAAAGCGAGAAAGACCTTGCCGCCGCCAAGGATGCCGCCGCGAAAGCGAAACTGAAAGATCAGGCGAAAACCCTGGCCGCCGAGGTGAAGAAGCACGAGGCCGCCGCGAAGAAACTGGCGGCTGAACTCACGGCCGAGCGGACGCAGTTTGAGAAGATGACGGCGGAACTGGAGCGCATGAAGTCCGCCTCCACGGGCGCGGTGAAACAGTCGAAGCTGTAGCGCACGCTGGAAAGCGTGCGCTACGCCGCCGTCGCGCTCCCGCCGCCTTTTTTCAGGCAGTGCGTGAGGTAGGGGAGCAGTTGCTTCTTGCGCGACACGACGCCGGCCAGTTCGTACACGCCCTCCTCCAGCGCCGGATAATCAATCTGCTTCACAAAACTCTCCGCGCCGGTGATGAGCAGCAGCGAACTGTTGCTCACCACGTCCGTCACCAGCAGCGCCGAGAAGAAATAGCTCTTCCGCTGGCGGTAATTCTCCAGCGCCGCGATCACCTCGTCCTTCATTTTGCGGAATTGGTCGAAGCCCAGCTCCTCAATCTGTGCCACGCTGAACGCCCGGCCCTGTTCCTTGAACTCCTTGCAGTCCGCCACGATGGCCTTGGCGGCGGGCAGCGCCGTCAGCACCGATCCGCTGGCGAACAGCTTCTCCGTGAACGCGCCCGCGTCCACGCCGGACACCTCCTCCAGCTTTTTTAAAATCTGCGCGTCCCGTTCCGTGGTCGTCGGCGACGTCAGGTTGAGCGTGTCGGAGATCAAGCCGGCCAGCAGCAGGCCGGCGATGGGCCGGGGCAGCTCCACCTGGCTGCGGAAAAAACAATCCGCAACGATGGTGCTCGTGGAGCCGACCGGCTCGTTGCGGAACAGAATCGGCTGGCTCGTTTTCATCGCGCCCAGGCGGTGGTGGTCAATGATTTCGAGAATCTCCACCTGCTCCGCGCCCTGCACCGCCTGCGAAAGCTCGTTGTGGTCCACCAGAATGAGCTGCCGGCTCACCTTCTTGAGCAAATCCGACTTCGACAAAATGCCCGTCGCGCGTCCGTTGGCGTCCACCACCGGGAACGCCTGGAAACTCGAAGCCACCGCCATCGCCTCGATGGCCGCCAGGGACTCGTCCTCGCGGAAGGAAAGGAAATGCTCATGCGTCATGTGCCGCACCGTGATCGCCGCGCGGCACAGCATCGCTGTCGTGGCCGTGTCGTGGGGCGAACTGAGCAGCGACACCTCGTGCTTGGCCGCGAAGTCCACCATCGCCTGCGAAATCGGCAGCCCGCCGGTGACCACCACGGCCCGCACGCGCTCGCTGATGGCCAGTTCCTGGATTTCCAGACGGTCGCCCACCACCACGATGAGCCGCTCGCGCGGATATTTCGGCAGCCGCTGTGCAAACGACTCCCGGTTCATCGCGCCGATCATCAAAATGAGATCCTCCTCCTCGTCCGCGTGAACGGCGAAGACGATCCGCGCGTCGAGCGTCTGCGCCAGATTGCGAATCGAGGCCAGCACACGGCGGGAATCTGTCAGCCGGCCCCGGGTGGGCAGGAAAAAATTGTTCATCTTGAACACCGACAGCAGCCCCGCGCAAACGCCGTCGGGCCGGAGCACCGGCAGCACGCGGATGTTCCGCTCGTCCATCACCTCCAGCGCATGCGCGACCGTCGCCGTGGGCGGCACGCTCACCACGCTCGTCGCCATCACGTCACGCACCTTCGGCGAAACATCGGCGACGAAGCGTGGCGCGGGCACGCCGAACGACTCCAGCACGAAATCAATCCGCGCGTTCGTGTCGCCGCAGCGCGCGGCCTCGGCGTGGGGCGTGCCGGTGCGGCGTTTGTATTCCGCGTAGCCGATGGCCGAGCAGATGGCGTCGGTGTCCGGGTTGCGGTGGCCGATGACTAGCAATTCGTTCATGGTTCAAGGGTCCGGCCGCTGCGGGCGAACCGGAGCGGAGTTTGGACCAGCCACTTCTTAACCCGTCCGCCCGCGTCGCGGCAATCCCAAAGCGGACGCGCGGCCGCGTGTGCGCGGGCGAAGCTCAAAGTTCAAAGATCAAAGCTCAAGAGAAGCACCAATGCCAAAGCTCCAAGTCCGTTCACGAAGTCTCCGGGCGGCACCGCGCGCGATTGGTGTTTGGTCCTTGCAGTTTCTCTTGAGCTTTGATCTTTGAACTTTGAGCTTCCCCCCCGCCACCCTCCGCCTTTGCTCTCGCCAAGTCCCGCCCGGGGCGCTTGAATCCACTCATGCCACAATGCCGTTTGGACAATCATCCCTCGCCGTCATGAAAACCTCCGCCCGCCTTGCCTTGTGCGCTGTCGCGCTTGCATACGCCTCCGCCGCGGCCGCCGCCGAATTCAAACTCCTCGCCCATACCTTCACCCTGCCCGACGGCTTCGAGATCGAACTCGTCGCCGGCACCAATCTTGTCCCTCGCCCCATCGAGGCGGACTTCGACGAGCAGGGGCGGCTCTACGTCACCGACTCCTCCGGCTCGAACGACAAGGTGGAGAAGCAACTCGCCGAGAAGCCGCACCGCGTCGTGCGCCTCGAAGACTCGGCCGGCGACGGCAAGTTCGACAAGAGCATCGTCTTCGCGGACAAAATGATGTTTCCCGAAGGCTGCATGTGGCTCGATGGCTCGCTCTACGTCGCCGCGCCACCGAGCATCTGGAAACTCACCGACACGAACAACGACGGCGTGGCCGATGTGCGCGTCGAGTGGTTCCAGGGCAAGACGCTCACCGGCTGCGCGAATGATCTGCACGGTCCCTACGCCGGGCCGGCCGGCTGGATTTACTGGTGCAAAGGCGCCTTCGCCAAGCAGACCTACACGCTTCCGAACGGCAAGGAATTCACCACGCGCGCCTCGCACATCTTCCGCGCGCGACCCGACGGCACCGGCGTCGAGCCGGTGATGACCGGTGGCATGGACAATCCTGTGGGACTCGCGTTCACGCCCGAGGGCGAGCGCATCTTGTCCGGCACATTTTTCCAACATCCCGCCGGCGGCAAACGCGACGGACTCATCCACGCGCTCTACGGCGGTGTCTATGGCAAAGACCACGACGTGCTCGACGGCCATCCGCGCACCGGCGATTTGCTGCCGATGATGACGCATCTCGGCGCTGCCGCACCCGCCGGCCTGATGCGCTACGAGTCCGACGTGTTCGGGAAGGATTTTCAAAACAACCTCTTCGTCGCCTGCTTCAACATGCACAAGATCGTCCGCTGCGTGATGGAACCGAGCGGCGCGACCTACAAAACCACCGACTCTGATTTCCTCGTCAGCGACAACACCGACTTCCATCCCACCGACGTGCTCGAAGACGCCGACGGCTCGCTCCTCGTCGTGGACACCGGCGGCTGGTACAAGCTCTGTTGCCCGACCTCGCAACTCGAAAAGCCGGATGTGCTGGGCGGGATTTATCGCGTGCGTAGAAAAGGTGTTCCAAAGCTGGAAAATCCCCGTGGAACGTTGACTGAGTGGCAGTCAACCACGGTGTCCCACCTCCTCAACTCCCTCGATGATCCGCGACCGGCAGTGCAAAAACGCGCAATCCAGGAACTCGTCAAGCGAGGTGGAGACGAAAGCATCTACGGTTTGGTAGACACGCTTCGACAACACTCTTCGGTGCGCGCGCGGCGGAACGCCGTCTGGGCCTTGGCGCAATGGGGATCAGCCGCGAGCATAAATTATCTACAAGCCGGACTTGCTGACGCTGATCCGAGTGTCCTTCACTCGGCGTTGAATGCGTCTGCAACGCACCAGTCATCTTATGCCACCGAGTACGCCCAGAAGTTGCTGGAGAACACAGCACCTCACGTTCGCCGCGTGACGGCTGAACTGCTAGGACGCAGTGATGGCAGCCCTGAGTGGCTGCTCTCCGCAGCGGCGAATGCCGGGTCGGATCGGGCGCTGGAACACGCCATCATCCACGCGCTGATCGAGATTGGAGATGCGGAAGCGACAAGACTCGGATTGAATTCGACAAACCCGGCAATTTCCCGCGCGGCGTTGATCGCACTCGATCAGATGCCCAAAGGCGGATTGAAGGCACAAATCATTCTGCCGTTGCTTGAGTCAGGGCACGCAAAACTCAAAGAAACGGCTTTGTGGATCATCGGCCATCATCCCGAATGGGGCGGCGAGGTGGCGCGGTGGATTCAAGACAGATTCAAGTTTGTCAGTTCCTCGTTTGAGAATCCTCAGTTCGCCGACATACTGGCCCGTGGCAGCGGGCAGGCAGAGGTTCAACAGCGCATCGTGGAACTGGCCGGACATCCCGCCGCACATGCCACCGCGCTGAGTGCAATGGCGAGGAGCCGGCTCACTGAGATTCCAACTGCGTGGGGTGAGGGTGTTCGAGTGGGTCTTCAATCGTCATGGGCAGGTCACCAGAAACTCGCCATCGCCGCCGCGACCACATTTGCCAGCGCAAAGAAGAATCAGACGGAACTCACCGGGCCTTTGCTGGCCTTCGCCAGAGACACGACCCACACGAAAGAGCTGCGGCTTGCCGCCCTCGCCGCATTACCAGGCAGCGCCATCACGTCGGATGCCGGCACCTTCGAGTTTTTGCGCGCCGGACTTGCCTCCACCAACTCCATCGCGGAACGCAGCGCCGCCGCGAGCGTGCTGGCCAAGGCAAGGTTGAACGAGACGCAATTGCTCGCGCTCGCAGAGTCAGCGAAGGACGCCGGGCCGATTGAACTGCCAAAACTGCTGGGCGCATTCACTCGCGCGACGAATGAAAACGTCGGACTCGCGCTCATCGCCTCGTTGGAAAAATCCAAGTCGCTCGCCTCGCTCCGAGCGGAGACGGTGAAGCCGCATCTCACGAACTTTCCCACCGTCGTGCAGCAGAGGGCGGAGGCGTTGCTCGCCTCGCTCAACACCGACGCGGCACAGCAGAAGAAGCACATTGATGACATGCTCGCGTCCGTGAAGGGCGGCGACATTCGGCGCGGGCAGGCGCTCTTCAACAGCGCGAAGACGGCGTGTTCGGCCTGTCACGCCATCGGCTATCTCGGCGGCACCGTGGGGCCGGACCTCACGCGCATCGGGCAGATTCGCACCGAGCGCGATTTGCTGGAGGCCATCGTGTATCCGAGCACGAGTTTTGTGCGCAGTTACGAGCCGGTGCTGGTGCAGACCAGGGACGGCGAGGCGCACAACGGCGTGCTGCGTCGGGACGCACCCGACGAGGTGGTGCTGGCCACGGGGCCGAACATGGAGACGCGCATCGCCCGCGCCGACATCGCGCAGATGCTCCCCGGCACCGTGAGCGTGATGCCGCAGGGTTTGGCCGAGCAGTTGAGCCGTCAGGAACTGGCCGATTTGCTGGCGTTCCTGCGCGCGACAAGGTGGTGAGGCGGTTGGTGAAGTCCGCGTAGGAGCTATTGCGGGGGCGGCCGGATGAGGCCGTTGAATTTCCACTCCGCGCCGACGCGCTTGAGGGACATTTTTTCCAGGCGATCCACGCCGCCCACATAGACGCGCATCTGGATTTCGTCGGGCGAGATTTCCTCGCGTCCGAGCACACGCACGGCGGTGATGCGGGCGACGTCGCCCTGATACTTGGCGGCGATTTCCGCCTCGCTCTTGCCTTCCCAAAGTTTGGTGGTGCGCGCCTGTTCCTCGGTCGAGAGAGTTTCAAAGTAGGTTTTGGGCGTGCCTTCCTTCATCGCCCACACGGCGGAGATGAGTGAGTCTTCGGGCGTGGCGTAACCGGAGAATTTCCAGCTCTCGCGGGGGAATTGATCCGCCGGCGCGGCGGCGGGTGCGGGCGCGCTGGCGGCGGCGGCGCGGGATTGTTCGGCCAGGGTGCGCAAGCGCTGGTTGTCCGCGCGCACGGTTTCCGCGTCCTTCGCGCCGGCGCGGAGCTGGGAAATCTCGCCGCGCAGGCGCACGACTTCGGCCGCCTCGGCGCGGAGCCGTTGCAATTCGCGTTCGCGCGTCTCCGCCTGCGCTTCGTTCGCGGCGTCCTGCTGTTCCTTCTGCCAGTCGAGTTGTTCGCGGAGGGACGCGATGACTCCGGCGGCGTGCGTGGCTTTCCGCCAGCCGATCCAGGCGGCGGCCAGCGCGGCGGCGAACAGGATGAAAAATGTTATGCGCAGTAGTTTCATGGTTTCGAGGAGCGGTTCACTTCGCGGGCACGAACTTCACGCACACGGGCGCGCCCACGCCCTCGGCGCGGTGGCCCGTGTCGGTGAGCCGCCCGGTCTGCGGGTGGATGCGGAAGACGGCGATGTTGTCGGTGCTTTGGTTGGCGGCGAGCAGGAAGCTGCCGCTGGGATCAATGCCGAAACTGCGCGGGGTTTTCCCGCCGCTCGGAACGTTTTCCACATGCGTCAACTGCCCGGTGCGCTGGTCCACGGCATAGACGACGATGGTGTCGTGCCCGCGATTGGAGCCGTAAAGGAATTTGCCGCCGGGATGCATCTCGACTTCCGCCGTGCTGTGGCCGGTTTTTTTGTCCTCGCCCGGCGGCAGGGTGGACAGGGTCTGGAATTCGGTGAGCGTGCCTTTTTTCACCACGTATTCAAACGCGGTCATGGTGCAGTCCAGTTCGTTGATGACGTAGGCGAACTTGCCGCCGGGATGAAAGGCCAGATGGCGCGGCCCCGCGCCCGCGTGCGTGCCGCCGGCGGGGGGATCGTTGGTGGTCAAGGTGCCACGGCCGGCGTCGAAACGGTAAACGACGATCTTATCCAGGCCGAGATCGCACGCGAGAACGCGGCGGTTGGCGGGGTCGGGGACGATGTGATGGGCGTGGGGCGCTCCCTGGCGCTGCGGGTTCACGCTCGTGCCGGCGTGCTGGATGAACGCGCGCGACTGGCCCAGTCGCCCATCGGCCTTGACCGGCAACGCGGCCACGCTGCCCCCGCCGTAGTTCGCCACGAGGACATTCCAGCCCGTCTTGTCCACAACGAGATGACACGGCCCGCCGCCGCCGCTGGATTCCTGGTTGATGAGGCGCAGCCTGCCCGTGGCGGCATCAATGGCGAACGCGCTCACGGCACCGTTGTTCTTTTTGCCGTCGAAGGAACTGATTTCGTTGGCGGCATAAAGGAAGCGCTGATTGGGATGCACGGCAAGGAAAGTGGGGTTCACCGTTTCCGCCGCCAGTCCCAGCGGGGCGAGCGCGCCGGTGGCGGTGTCCATGCGGTAGGCGTAGATGCCCTTACTCTTCGGGCCGGTGTACGTGCCGACGAAAACCAGTGGCTGAGCGGCACCGGCGGCGGACTTTGCACTCGCGGCACCAAGGCCGAGCGGCGCGAGCAGCAGCGCGGCGAGAAGAAGATGGGGTAGCGTGCGGCGGAAATGGGGCGTTGTCATGGCGCGATGAAACAACAGCGGGGCAGGGCGGGGCAAGCGCGGAAACGGGTGCCCGTCGGCATGGGGCAAGATTGAACCGGCGCAGTGGTCAAAAGGAACTTGCGCGTAACCCGGACCGGCCCAGAATGTCTTACACCAATATGAAAACCGAACTCATTCTCCCACTCACCGCCGCGCCGCAAAATCGCCGCCGTTTCCTGCGCGGTCTGGGCCTGGGCGCTGCGCTCTTCACCGTGCCCGGCGCATTCGCCGAACAGCTCACACTCACGCCCAAACAGACCGAGGGGCCTTTCTATCCGGACAAGCTGCCGCTCGACACGGACAACGACCTGCTCGTCATCAACGACGGCATCACGCCCGCCGTGGGCGAAGTGACGTGGTTGAGCGGGCGCGTCCTCGACGCGCGTGGCCAGCCGATTCGCAACGCGCTCGTCGAAATCTGGCAGTGCGATCAGAACGGCACCTATCTCCACAGCGGGAGCGGCAATGGCGAGAAGCGCGACGGAAACTTCCAGGGCTTTGGGCGGTTCCTCACGGGCAGCACGGGTGAGTATTTGTTCCGCACGATCAAGCCGGTGCCGTATCCGGGCCGCGCGCCGCACATCCATTACGCGATCAAAATGAAGGGGCGCAAGGAACTCATCACCCAGTGCTACATCGCGGGCCATCCGGGCAACGAGAAGGACGGCATCTGGAAAAACCTCAAGGACGAGCAGGCGCGCAAGTCCGTGACGATTGCGTTCGCGCCGATGAAAGCCTCGCGCGCGGGCGAACTGGCGGCGCGCTTCGACGTCGTGATGGGGCTTACGCCGGAAGCGTGAGGTGGAAGAAGTTTTGCACCTATGAAAACGCTCGCTTGGTTTCTCCTGCTGGTCGGTGCGTTGCTCGCCGCCAGTATCGGCGTTGCGGCCGAGACGCCAACTCAAATTCCCTTGTGGCCCAAGGGTGCCCCCGGTTCGGAGGCGCGAAAGGCTGAGAAGGAATTGCTGGAATCGGGCCGCGCGGCCAACATCCACAATCCTTCCATCACGGCGTATCTGCCGCCAACGGAAAAGGCCACCGGCGCCGCCGTCGTCATTTGTCCGGGCGGCGCGCACCGCTTTCACGCGATTGAACACGAGGGGTACGCGGTGGCGCAGTGGTTGAGCGAACGCGGCATCGCCGGCTTCGTGCTCAAGTATCGCCTCGCGCGTGAAACGAACTCGACCTACAAGGTGGAAACCCACGCGCTCGCCGACGCGCAACGCGCCATCCGATTGGTGCGCAGTCGCGCGGCGGAGTGGAATGTCAACCCGTCCGCCGTTGGCATCATCGGGTTTTCGGCGGGCGGCGAGATCGCCGCGCTGGCTGCCACACGCCCCGATGTGGACTTGGGCAACACGGCGGACGACGTGGACCGTCAGAAATCGCGGCCCGATTTCCAGGCGTTGGTCTATCCGGCCATCCCGCGCGACATGGTACTGACGAAGGACACGCCGCCCGCGTTCCTCGCCTGCGGTTACAACGACCGGCAGAACATCTCGGAAGGGCTGGCGGAGTTGTACCTCAGCTTCAAGCGCGCGGGCGCGGCGGCGGAACTGCACATTTACGCCGGGGCCGGGCACGGCTTCGGCCTGCGCGCGACCAATCGCGCTCCCGCCGGCGCGTGGCCGGCGCGCTTCGAGGAATGGATGGGCGACCGCGGGTTCCTCGGCAGGAAGCCATAGCCGCTGCGGACTTCTTCTTCTTCTGCAAAGTTCCACCCGAAAACAAAAGCGCGACGCCGACGACGCAGTGACGCGGCGACCGCATTCAAGGTTCCTTCCGTCCGGGCAACGCGGCTTTGACGCGAAGAAATTCAGCGCGGGCCACGACTCGCTCCGTCAGCGGTTGGGCTTCGCGCGTGACCAGCGGCTCCACCGGGTCGAGCAGCCGCACGGCAGCATTGATGCGGTTGGTCATCCATTCCGCTTGAAACGCCTGCCCGGCCAGTTCGGCCAGGCGCTGCCGGTAGTGTTTCACTCCTTCGGGCGTGGTCATCACTGCGTTGGCGACGAGCGCCCGCATGGGCGGCTGCACCGGCGCTTGCGGTTCGTAAAACATCCGGTCGGTGCCATGCGGCAGGAACACCGCGCGTTGCGCTGCGGGGTCGAAGTAAACCCGGTAGTTGTTTTGCATCAGACAGTAGCCGTCAAAGTGTCCCGCCAGCACCTCCATCGCCATGAACGATACGAAGCGGTCCACGTCCAACGTCCGCGTCAGCCGTTGCCAGCGGCGGGTGGCGTCGGGTTCGGCGGCGGCGTCCGCCAGGGCGCGCAGGTCGGCGTGATCCTTGGGGCCGTCGCCGGATTCGAGTTCCAGCGGCTCGGAGATTTCGCGGTGCAACCCGCCGTCATAAAGGTTGCCGTGAGTGTTGGTGAAGTGGAGTCCGAGAAACTCGGGGCTGAACCCTTCCTTGAGCACGTACAGGCCGAGCTTGCGTTCGTTCAACTCCACAGTCGCCCAGGCCACGCGCGGCGCCGGCACGCCTGCGCGGCGGAACAACTCGCCGGCGAGGTCCTCGCACAAGTAGGTCGGGTCTCGCGCCGAGTTGTTCAGGTGGATCTTTCGCAGGCCGAGGAGCCGCTGGCCGGAATCAAACTTGCCGAATCGCAGCGTCAGCGCCGGCTTCTCGTCGAACGGCCGCAGGCTGCCTTGCGCGCCTTTGATGTGGAGGCCGACACGCGCGAACTTGCGCCCGTCCACCAGCACGTCTGCCGGAACCCACGCGCGCGGCGCGCGGCGCAGCGAGTCGGCATCGGCGGCGGACAGGGCGATCTGGAAACGAAGGAGCGTCGGCTTGTTGAAAATTTCAGCGCCAGGCGCGGCGCTGTTTGTGGGCGCGGGAGTCGAACCCGCGAGGACGCAACCACCGGTCCAGAGGAACAACAGGCAAAGCTGCACACGCATTCGGCGCGTTTGACGTGCCGCGCCGACGTTGTGTTCAGCGAAAGCAAATTGTGATTCCCCGACATGCCTGCCGGATCATCTCAGCCGTCGGCGCGCTGATGTTTGCGGTCAGCCCTGCGGACGCGCAGCGGCAGATGGAAAACCTCGGACGAGGTTTGATTGCGGTGAAGCAGGACGACGGAAAGGTTTTCGTCGGCTGGCGCTTGCTCGGAACCGACCCGGAGGACATCGCCTTCAATCTCTACCGCTCTGCGGACGGCGGCTCGCCCGTGAAGCTCAACACGGCACCGCTCAAGGATGCGACGCACTTCGTGGACGCGGACGTGAAGCCGGACAAGGCCAACGCTTGGTTTGTCCGGCCCGTGCTCAAGGGCGAGGAACAAAAGGCGGGCGCGACCGTCGGGCTGGCGTCCAACGCGCCCGCCCGTCCGTATCTCTCCATCCCGCTGCGGACGCCCGCCGGCTACACGCCCAACGACGCCTCCGTCGGCGACCTCGATGGCGACGGCGAGTATGAAATCGTTTTGCACCAGGCCGGTCGTGGGCGGGACAATTCCCAGTCGGGCACAACGACGGAGCCGATTCTCGAAGCCTACAAACTCGACGGCACGTTTCTTTGGCGCATCAACCTCGGCAAAAACATTCGCGAAGGCGCGCATTACACTCAGTTCATGGTGTATGACCTGGACGGCGACGGTCGCGCCGAAGTCGCCTGCAAGACCGCCGACGGCACGGTGGACGGCGCGGGCAAAGTCATCGGCGACGCGCGGGCCGACCATCGCAACGGGCGTGGCTGCGTTCTCGACGGGCCGGAGTTCCTCACCATTTTCGACGGGCGCAACGGTGCGGCGCTCGTCACGACAAACTACGTGCCCGCGCGCGGCAACGTCGGCGACTGGGGCGACGCCGACGGCAATCGCGTGGACCGCTTCCTCGCGTGCGTCGCGTATCTCGATGGGCGGCGGCCCAGCCTCGTGATGTGTCGCGGCTACTACACGCGCACGGTGCTCGCGGCGTGGGACTGGCGTGATGGGCGGCTCACTCAACGCTGGGTCTTCGACACGCACGCCGGCACGCCGGGGAACCGGGCTTACGCGGGCCAGGGTAACCACAACCTCAGCGTCGGCGACGTGGACGGCGACGGGCGCGACGAAATTGTCTATGGCGCAATGTGCGTGGACGACGATGGCAAGGGGCTTTGGAACACCGGCCTTGGTCACGGCGACGCGCTCCATCTCTCCGACCTCGACCCCGACCGTCCGGGCTTGGAAGTGTTCGACATCCACGAACGCGCGCGCCACGAGCACGGGATTGATTTCCGTGACGCGAAGACTGGGAAAATTCTTTGGAGCAAACCGTCGCCCGACGTGGGCCGGGGCGTGGCGTTCGACATTGACCCGCGCCATCGCGGCTACGAATGCTGGGCCGCCGGTCCCGGCTTGAACGCGCTCTACAACGCGCGCGGCGACGCCATCGGCCCCAAGCCCCGCTCCTGCAACATGGCCGTGTGGTGGGACGGCGACCTCCTGCGCGAACTGCTCAACGGCGTCGCCATCAGCAAGTGGGATTACGAGCAGGGCGTCGAAGTCCGCTTGTTCAACGGCGCGGACCACGATTGCGCTGCGAACAACGGCTCGAAAGCCAATCCGTGCCTTGCCGCGGATATTCTCGGCGACTGGCGGGAGGAAATCATCGCGCGTACCCGCGACAACAAGGAACTGCGCATCTTCACCACGACCATTCCGACCAGGCACCGCCTCCGCACGCTGATGCACGACCCGCAGTATCGTCTGGCGGTCGCGTGGCAGAACGTCGCCTACAACCAGCCAGCCCAGCCTGGCTTTTACCTCGGTGACGGCATGAAGCCGCCGCCGCGCCCCTCCATCACGACACCGCCGGCTCGCTGAACTGATTACTGGTTCACTGAACACTTTCCCCGGATGACTTCGGACTCCACACCACTCGCCCGCACCGCCTGGGTGGTTGTCGCGCTGCTCCTTCCAGTCGCGCTGTTGAACTACCTCGACCGCCAGATGCTCGCGGCGATGAAGTTCTCCGTGATGCACGACATCCCGGACATCGGCTCGGAGGCGAACTGGGGGAGGATGCTTGGGCAGTTCAAATGGGTGTACGCGTTCCTCAGTCCGATCGGCGGTTACATCGCGGATCGTTACAGCCGCCGGCTGACGATTTGCGGCAGCCTGTTCGTGTGGTCGGCGGTGACGTGGGTGACGGGGCACGTCACGACTTACGACGGGCTGCTGCTCACGCGCACGCTCATGGGCATCAGCGAGGCGTTTTACATTCCGGCGGCGCTCGCGCTCATCGCGGACTATCACACCGGCCACACGCGTTCGCGCGCTGTGGGGCTGCATCAAATGGCGATTTATCTCGGCGTGATCGTCGGTGGGTTCAGCGGGTACATTGCGGACGCGCCCGCGCTCGGCTGGCGTTTCGCGTTCGATGTGTGCGGACTTGTGGGAATTGTTTATGCCTTGCCGCTGGCGTTCCTGCTGCGCGACGCGCCGAAATCTGCGGCCGCCGTGGCCGCGTCGAAAAACTCCGTCGCGCAATCCGCAAAGGAACTTCTCACCAACGGCTCGTTCATCCTGCTGGTGCTTTACTTCACGCTGCCCGCGCTCGCCGGTTGGGTGGTGCGCGACTGGATGCCCGCGATCCTCAAACAACAATTCCACATCGGCCAGGGCAAGGCCGGCGTGTCCGCGACGTTCTACTGGCAGGCCGCCGCCATCGTCGGCGCGATGCTCGGCGGGTGGCTGGCGGATCGCTGGATGCGCCGCCACGAACGCGGGCGCATCTTCGTCAGCGCCATTGGCATGAGCCTGATCATCCCGGCGCTGTTCGGCGTGGGCAACGCCGGCACGCTCACGGTCGCTGTCCTGTTCCTGGCGCTCTTCGGACTGGGTTGGGGTTTCTTCGATTGCAACAACATGCCCATCCTCTGCCAGATTGTGCGGCCCGAACTGCGCGCCACCGGTTACGGCGTCATGAACCTCGTGAGCATCAGTTGCGGCGGCTTCGCCGACTGGGGCTTCGGCGCGATGCGCGACGCGCAAGTGCCGCTCAATGTCATCTTCAGCGCCTTCGCCGGCACGGCGGTCATTTCTGTCGCACTCGTGCTGCTAATCCGTCCGCGATTGGGATCAAAAGGTGATACGCGTGACTAGCCGACCGGGCCATAAACCGTCGCACCTCGACATCCGTTGAGTTTCGCGGAGACGGTTGTGCAAGGCGCACTTTGAGGTCGGTGCAGGCGACCGGGTTGAGAACCGAAAAGTCAATTCCCGGCTTGCCCGGTTCGGTATTTTGACGGTCTGACCGTACGCTTGCCCCCTGTTCCCCCACCCCCAAGCGGCGCTTCGAACCGGCCTTGGCCTGGAGCGTTTGGAAGATTTTTTCATTTTTCTGCTAACGAAACCCCGGAAACGTCCGCTTGAGTTAGTAGAGAGTGATGCGCTCCTCTCTGGCGGAGCAGGGGCCAATGGAACTTTGTCCGGCCGCTGGAACCGCGATGTCAATTTGGGGCCGGGTTAAGTTGTGTTTTCCCGGTTCTGAACCCGCGCTGAATGGCGCGGTGTGTGTGGTTCATAGAGACCCGCAGGGTGACCTGCGGGTTTCTTTGTTGGTGAAGGCCGTCAGTTGCTGCTACCGGGACACCTGCTCTGGGGCATTGCTCCGATTTTTCTCGGCTCGATCAATCCGCCCCTGCACTTGGCAGGCGAAGCGGCGTGTCGGCGGTTATGGAGACGATTTGCGCGGTCTGTACCGATGACACGAAGTAGTACGAAAAATTGTCAGTCTTGATTGCGCTTGCAAAAGCGCCTGCGCAGCGGCTTATTCTAGTTCGCGTTCAAGGTGAGACTAACTATCCAGGGCCAGGCGCAGATGCTCCGGACGCGATCTCGATCCGAAGCCAGCCGTGGCAGGCCAGCCTCCAAAGTGCGCACCACTCCGGCCATGTCTGAAAACACCC
>JANNEF010000112.1:0-2744 GCA_031378375.1 Verrucomicrobiota bacterium
GCATCTGGTCGCGAAGGAGGCCTGCCGCATCATCCGCGCGCAGCCGGCGGAGAAGCCGCTGTTCCTTTACGTGCCGTTCAACGGGATTCATGGACCGCATCAAGTGCCGGACAGTTACAAAGAGCCGTATCAGGATTTGAAAGAGCCGCGCCGGACCATCGCCGGCATGTTGGCGGCGGTGGATGAGGCCATCGGACAAATTACAACGGCACTCGATGAGAAGGGCCTGCGCAAGGACACGCTCATTATTTTCTCCAGCGACAACGGCGGTCCCAATCCGGGCCGGGCGACCATGAACACGCCCTTGCGCGCGGGCAAAGGAACCATCTACGAAGGCGGGATGCGCGTGTGCGCCTTCGCCAATTGGCCGGGTCATGTTTCGCCCAACACCACCAACCACGAACCAATGCACGCCGTGGACTGGTATCCCACGTTGCTCAAACTGGCCGGCGCATCCACGAGGCAGAAGCTCGCGCCTGACGGACTCGACATCTGGCCGGTGCTCACGAAAGGCGCGAAGTCTCCGCACGACGCCATCCTGCTCCTGGGCACCGTGCCCGGCAAAGCCGCCGTGCGCATCGGCGATTGGAAACTGCTGCTCAACGCCAGCGAGAAGAATGCCGAGGAAGCGCCGGATGACGCCGTGAAATCCGCAGGAAGCGTGGAGCTGTACAATCTCGCCGAAGACATCGGCGAGACGAAGAACCTCGCGGCGTCGCGGCCGGACAAGGTGAAGGAACTTCGCGCGCGTCTCGACGCGTTTCTGAAAAATGCCGCGCCGCCGGGTAATGCCGCCGCGAAGCCGGCCGGTCGCGACAAAGCCAGGGCCAGGTAAGCTCACTCCGTCTTCAAACAGATCGCTGCCGTGGCCTCAGCGGCCACGTCGGATTTGGCCGGGTGTCTGGGCCGTGAGTCGTTGGAACATCGCACTCAGATGTTCAGCGGTGCCGAAGCCGGTGCGTTCCGCGATGTCGGCGAAGGGCAGCGGGGTGTTGATCAGGAGGTTGCGTGCGGCATCGACGCGCAGTCGGAGCACGAAGTTCCACGGGCTGTCGCCAAACGCGGGCCGGAAGCGGCGTTCCAGCAGGGAGCGCGACATGCCCGCCGCGCGCGCAATCTCCTCCACGCCGATGGGCTCGAAGGCGTGCGCCCGAAGGAAGCGCATGGCGCTGGCCAGACGTGGGTCGTCCACGGCTACCAGGTCCGTGGACTGGCGGGCGACGACGCCTTTCGGCGGAATGCACAGCATGGGTTCTCCGATGCGTCGGCCGCGCATCAACGAGTCCAGCGTCCGCGCGGCCTCGTGTCCGATGCGCCGGGCGTTCGGGGTCACGCTGGAGAGCGGCGGGTCGCACAATTCGCAGAGCAACTCGTCGTTGTGCTGGCCGATGACGGCCACGTCCTCGGGCACGCGCAGGCCGAGGGCGCGGCATACGTCCAGCACTTGTTGGCCGCGAATATCGTAGCAGGTCATCACTCCGCAGGGCTTCGGCAACTTCTTCAGCCACGCGGCAAGTTTTCTCTGCTCGCGTCCCCAGTCTGCGCTGTCTCTGGCTACGGCTGGATAAACGTGGCAGGGAAATCCCCGCGCCTTCACCGCCGCCGCAAAATGTTGACCGTGAGTGGTGGACCAGGCAAAGCGCGCATCACCGCAGTAACCGAACCGGCTCAATCCCCGCACCATCAAGTGTTCCGCAGCCGTCCGGGCAATCGCCGCGCTGTCACTGATGACGATGGAGAATTCCGTGGCGAGACCGGACGCACTCACGTTGACGACAGGGACTCCACACGCGCGGACGGCATCGGCGATTCTCCGCGTCTCGATGCGGGCAATGATTCCGTCGCCGCGCCAGTTCTGGAGCCAGAGCGGCGGGGTGTTGCCGCGCCCTTGCTCGGAAAGGTGAATGGCCCAGGAGCCGTGGGCACGCATCCAGTCGCGGATGCCGTGCAGCAATTCGCGGCTGAACGCGTTCGAGGTCTCGACCAGCAGCGCCACAACCGGGCGGCTCTTGGATATTCGTTTTTTGGACATTTTCAAATCATCGGAGCGGCGGCTTCCCAGCCGCCGGGTTGACGGGCGGCGGCAAGAATGCCGCCGATCCTGTCGCCGATCCTGCCGCTGCTCCTGCGGCAAAACCACAGGACCTATACGGAATTACGCATGGTCGCCAAAGACATGTTTTGCCAGCATCATCTCAAATCAATGCACTGACATGACCGTCACAACTCATAGCGTCCGCACATTTGATATCGCAGTCCTGCCCGGCGACGGCATCGGGGTGGATGTCACGCGCGAGGCGGTGCGCGTGCTCCAAGCGCTCGCGCCGTCGCTGGATGGGGTGAAGTTCGCCTATCACGAATACTCGGTCGGTGCGGGGGAATACTTGCGCAGTGGGAATCCGCTCCCGGCGGCAGCGCTCGATGGCTGTGCGAAGGCGGATGCGGTGCTGCTCGGTGCGATGGGACTGCCGAGCGTGCGCTGGCCGGACGGCCGCGAGATGACGCCGCAGATTGATCTGCGCGAAAAATTTCAGCTCTACTGCGGCTTGCGGCCCATCCGGCTTTATCATGAAAGCGACACGCCGTTGAAAGGCTACGGGAGCGGCGGCATCCCTGCCGCCTGGGAAATGAGTAGCGGGGTTCCAAACCCCCCCGGGGGAACCGGAAATTAAACAGCGGCGGGGGTGGCCCCGAACCCCCCGGGGGGGGGGAGACCCCCCCCCCGGGGGAAAAGATTGGGAAAA
>JANNEF010000123.1:0-29383 GCA_031378375.1 Verrucomicrobiota bacterium
TCGTAGAGGGCGAGGCCCGCGATGAACTGGCGGGTGTCAGCATAGAATACCGGACGATTGGTGATGATCATGATGTTTACCTTTCTGTTTTTTAGTTTCTTTGTCGTGGTCTTGTGACCATGCCACTCCATTTGCAAACGGCGTGCCAACCCGATCCTCCGCTCAAAGAAACCCGCTTCCCGCCTGAATTGACCACAAACACTCACGCGAAAGCCGGCCGCACGCCACCGGTCTGTCCAGAATTGGAACAGCCACGCCCGCAAACGTCATGCGAATGGACAACGCCTCCCTCCCTCCCCATCAACCATCACTCCCCGCCTATCAACTGCCCCTCACGGCTCCGGCAGCGCGCGGTAGAACCGATACGGATAATTCACCGCGTCCACGTCCAGCCAATCCAGCCACACATCCGTCGCCACGTTCGTGCCGATATTCGTCCATTGCACCAGGTTCGTCGAAGCTTGCGCGACGTAGTTCGTGCCCGGCTCGGATGCGGTGAAGAAATTCGCCGTGCCATCGGCGTTGCGCCGCGCCGGTGTGATGAACACCTCGCCCGCCTTCAAGACCACCGAGACCACCGCCGTTGCGTCCGGATGCGCCACCACGACGTTGCCCGGCGTCAACGGCCCGGAACCCACTCGCTCCGTGGGCGGCAGGCTGATGGGGAGAGTCGCATTGAACCCATTGGTCGGCATCAGCGCGTTCGCGAGTGAATAGATCAACACCCGCCGCACGCCCGGCGCGACTTCGCGCGTGCGCACTACATGGTTGGCCAGCGCCGCGCCCGGCACAAACTCTCCCGCCGTCACGCGCGCCGCGTTATACGCCACGTCGAACTGCGCGGCAGTCACGTTCGCCGCCTGCCGCAATGCGACGGGCACCGCCACCGTCGCGCCCGGATACCCCGGCAAGTTGCCGACGTTCAGGGAAGTTTGCGCGCACAATCGGAACGGCAGGAGGGCCGCCGCCACGACGAGGATGAAGATGTGTTTTGTTGTCATAGCAAGGCAGGTCAGGTGTATGGCTTCGGTTGGATGATTCGGGCGAGATCGTCACGCCTCCACGCGCGCAGGTGGTTGGCGAGCTTGGTGAGCCGGTCCGGCACCGCGTTGGCGTAGGGGCTGGCGCGCAGCGCTTCAAAGCGAGCGAGCAAGGTGGAGAAATCGCACAGGCCATGCTCCAGCAGCGCGTGCAAAAACTCGAAATCCTTGTCCCTTCCCGCCATGAGCTTGCTGGCGGCCAGGTCGTGAATCTCCAGCGCCCACACATTGGCCAGACCCTCCTCGCGCCCGAACGGGACGAGCCGCTCCTCCCAGCCCGCGACCAAGGTGATCGTGCCTGGACCCACCGGGTGGGCAAACACACCCGTTTCCAGCAGATAGGGCGACTCCATCCCCAGCGCTTCATTCAATCGCTGGAACAAGCTCCGCTCGACGCCGACCAGCAACAAGTCAGCTTCCTCCGACCGTTCCACCAGTTCGGGCGCGGACGGAGCCGCTGCGTAAAAAGCCTGGCTACCCGCCAAAATCAGCCGTTGACCGCCGCTCAACTCAGTCGCGCGGCGCAGGAGATGCATCAAGCGGGTTCGTGTCATGGCCTCAATCGGGGCACTGCCGGCGAACGGCTTGGACCTCTTCCGGCGTCAAAATCCCGACGAACGGGGTGGATTGGCGGCGGCGATGCCCCTCTTCGGTGGGATCCGTCATCACGCGGATGATTTCCTCCACACTTTCGGTCTCAAGGTTTCGTTGCCATTCCCGCCGGGCCGCGGACGGGTTGGCACCCGGTTCAGCGGCCAGCCAGCGGCGCAGATTGCTTTTGGCGATGTCCAGCAGCTCGGGCCGGCCACGAATCTTTTCCGCCATGGCCCGATGGTAGAGCAACCCAAGCTGGTCGTGCCAGGGATGCGACCACGGCTCGGGCCGGGCTGCCTCCGATGGCGCACCGGCGGTTCCCGCGGGCCGACCATAAGCAACGGCCGCTTCGTGCAATTCGGAGGGTTCACTCACGGGTCAATAAAATCGCGTGCTCGCGGTGGAAGTAAAGCAGCGTCCAGCCGCCGCGCTCCAAATATGGAGTGCTGCGGCTTGACGCAGCTTTCAGTTGCGGACGACGAGGGGCATGGGCACGCGCCGGGACGGGCGAGAGGGAAAGCGGCCTCAAGCGGCCGCACTCCAAAGTCGGTTCGCGTTTGCCTTTTCATGATGCTCTCAACTCCCAACCACCCGCCCGCCACTACGAACTCGGCGGACCCCGTCCGTCCGGGACGGTGAGCGTGAATGTGGTCGTGCCCACGTTCATTACCACGGGCGATTCGCCGGGCGTTCTGCGAGTTTGCCAAATTCCCGGCCGACAGATAGAATGGCTCCAGCATGAATAAACTGGATCGCATCACCATCAATCCCGCTGTCATGACGGGGCGGCCTTGCATTCGCGGCCTGAGAGTGACCGTCGGCAACATTCTGAACCTGCTCGCCGTCGGCCGCTCGCGCGCGGAAGTCCTTGCCGCGTATCCGTACCTTGAAAACGACGACCTTGACGCCTGCTTGCAATACGCCGCCCTGCGCGTCAACGAAGAGGAACTCGAACTCAAGACGGCGTTGCTGCTGGTGGCGATGCCCAGCACATTGGAAACGCCCAGCCAGTAGGTTCCGGCGTCATCCGTGGCCACGCTGAAGAGGTTCAAGGTCGTGTCCATCTGGTTCCTGCCTGCCATTCTCACGATTTCAACTCCACCACCTCCAAGCCCGCTGCCTGCGCCACCTGTGCCTGAAGGTCATCCAATGTCGCGAATTGCCGCACGTCACTGACCACCGCGACCGTCACGTGCAGTAAGTCAATCGCCCGCGCCGGCCGGCGCAGGGACACCCGGCGCGACAACTCCTCCGCTCGCTCGAAAACCACGTCCCACACCACCGGCTTGCGAATCAGCCTTCCGGCGATGAGGTCGTCATCCATCGCGCGCAGGCAGCGGGCCGCCATGCCCTCTTCCATTTCTCCGCGAACCACCTTTTGCCGCACACTGTTTCGCACCTCAAATTCCTGAAGCGAGTTCAGCAGAATCGGACGCCGCAACGACTGCGCAAAATCCAACACCTTGGCGCTGCGCGCTTCCGCCACGTAAAGGCAGACCACCGCGCTGGAGTCGAAATAGACCCTCATCGCCGGTCGTCAATGATGATTTGACTGGCCGGCTTTCCCGGCGCGGACTGCCCGTCCCACAGCGACTCCAGACGCCGCTTCGCGTCGGACCAATCCACGTCAGCCTCCTCGGCTGCCATGCCCACCGGCACGAGCCGGGCCACGGGCTTCGTGTCATCGGTCAGTTCGATTGGCTGGCCCTGCGCCACCAGACCCAACAAATGGTCCAACTGGCTGCGGGCTTCTTGAATGGTCACCGTTTTCATCGTTCAAGCTTCCGGCGAAGAACCGCCAGCGTCAAGTCACCGTTCCCAATCCTTCGCCTCGCTCGCGTTCATTCGGGATTCGGTTTTTTATCGCTCAACTCTCAACCACCCGCCCGCAACTGCGGACTCGGCGGTTCCACCTTTGCACTGCGATGGCTCGACATCGCTTTTACTGGCGGACGGCGAGGGAGATGGGAACGCGCCGGGACGGGCGAAAGGGAAAGCGGCCTCAAGCGACCGCACTCCAGAGTTTGTTCGCGTTGGTTTTTTCATGATGCTCTCAACGCTCAACCACCCGCCCGCAACTGCGGACTCGGCGGACTCCACACCGCGCCGCCGGCACCTGCACAACCGCACCATTTGTTTCGCCAGCAAAGCCCGCCCTTGCAAACCTTGCCGCCGCCGCGCATATTCCTTCCATCAGCATGAAAACCAGAGCAAACGGCAAAGCCAAACGGGTGGAACTCGGCGACCACATCGTGGCCGACCCCCTCATCTGCCACGGCAAACCCACCTTCAAAGGCACGCGCATCATGGTCTGGCAAATCCTGGATGACGTGGCCGACGGCCATTCCTGGGAATTTATCTGCCGCGAGCGCTGGGGCGGACGCCTTCCGCTGGCCGCCGTCGCGGAGGCCGTCAAGCTGGCGCGGCGCGCACTGCTCGATAAACACGGGCGACTCCTGCACGCCGCTTGACCCTGCTGGACGAGAACTTCCCGGCGGATCAGGCGGCGCTGCTCCGCGAATGGCGGGTGCCCCACCGCCTGATCGGTCGCGACATCTCCCGGTACGGCATTCAGGATCCCAATATCATCCCGTTGCTCCATCGCTTGAAACGGGTCACCCTGTTCACGCAAGACCAAGATTTCTTCAAGACGCGCCTCTGTCATCGCGCTTACTGCCTCGTCTGGCTCGACGTGAAACCCGGCGAAGCCGCCTTTTACCTCCGCCGCTTCCTGCGTCACCCTCACTTCGATACTCAAGCCCGGCGCATGGGGTTGGTCGCCCGCGCGAATGTCGAGGGCGTGCAATGCCTGCGGCGGGTCGCAACACAAAAGATCTTCGTGGCGTGGCCGGACTGATTCATGTCGCTTCGCGTTCATTCGGGATTCGGTTTTTCTTCGCTCAACTCTCATCCACCCGCCCGCAACTTCGAACTCGGCGCTCCAAATATGGGGTGCTCGACCTCGCTTTCGAATATGGAGTGCTGCGGCTCGACGCAGCTTTCACTTTCGAACCACGAAGGAGGTGCGAATGCGTTGGGACGTGGGGATGTCCTTGGACGTGCGGAAGGGAAAGCGGCATCAAGCTGCCGCGCTCCAAAGTGGCGCACTCCAGAGTTGGTTCGCGTTGGCCTTTTCATTTTTCTCTCAACTTGCATTCTCACACCCGCTCCGCAGTCAGACTCCGCTCGTCCCTCGCTCCGTCTCGACTGCTCCGCTCTGTTCCAACTCATGGCTGACCTGGGGGCAGGACCGAGCGGAACCCAATGCTGCTGATCCCGTACGACGGGCCGTTGCCGCCGCGGTCCGCCGCCCGGCAGTAGACGGCGTCGCTGAACCAACCGCCGCCCCGATGCACGCGGTACGAGCCTGTCGTGGGGCCACGCGGGTCGGTCTGCGCCACGCTCGAATACGAGCCATACCAATCCCAGCACCACTCCCACACGTTCCCCGCCATGTCGTAAAGGCCGTAACCGTTCGGCGCGAAGTAGCCTGCTGGACTCGTGTAGGGAGAAACTCCGCTAAACGTCGGATGGTAGTTACGCGTCGGGCTGGTGTCGTAAGCGTAGCTGGTACTGCTGTAGTAGTTCGCCCGGCTGTGCGTGATGACGTTGGTGTCGCCCCACGGAAACCGCTTCCCACTGGCCCCGCCCCGCGCCGCCTTCTCCCACTCCGCCTCCGTCGGCAGCCGGAAACCCGCATTCCACTTCACCCAGCCGTTGTCCACGTTCACCTGCCCGCTCCGATAGACATTCGTCTGCGCCGCGCTCGTGTAATACGCCGGCACCAGCCCCGCCTGCTCGCTCCGCGCATTGCACCACTTCACCGCGTCATACCACGTCATCGACTGCGCCGGATGATCGTTCGTCTTCCCCAGCGCCCCAAACTCGAAGCCGTACCCATGCGTGATCGCCCAGTTGTAAATGTCGTCCCAAAGCGCCTTCGTCACCTCGTATTGATCCATGAAGAACGCGCTGACCTGGTTCGTGTGCAAGGGCAAGGCGGCGGAATCTCCATCCAAGCTGTCCCCCATCGTGAACGGACCCGCCGGGATGAACACCATCCCCGGCC
This sequence comes from Verrucomicrobiota bacterium, assembly GCA_031378375.1. Classification (GTDB taxonomy): domain Bacteria; phylum Verrucomicrobiota; class Verrucomicrobiia; order Limisphaerales; family JANNEF01; genus JANNEF01. The sequence goes on from JANNEF010000123.1 coordinate 5,704, forward strand.
ACCCGGGGCGGGCCACGAGCACGCCCGCATCCGTCGCCCCGCCCGGCACCGGCGTGAGCAACGCGGACACCGCCACCAACGGCACATTCGTCTCCCGCAACAACACCGCCGTCACCGTCAATGCTCCCAGGCCGGACGGCACGCCGGAGATCACAAAGCGCCCGTCAGCGTCCGTGAGGCCGCTCATGCCCAGCGCGCCCGCCGTCACCGTCGCGCCCGCCACCGCCACGCCATTGGTGTCCCGCACCACGCCCACCACCGTCGTCAACGTGTCGTCCGGCGACACCGCCAGCAGCACCACCGCCGCCACCCCTTCATTCACCGCCGTCACATACACCACCCCCCGCGCCCGCCCGACGACCGCGCCGTCCGGCGTCACCGTGGCGATGTTCGGATTGCTCACCCGATAGGTCGTCCAGGAGGTTTTCGGCGTCACGTCGTTCGTCCCCCCATCGGCGTAACGGGCGATGACCCGCAATTGATTGCTCTGACCCAGAACCGTCATCACGTTAGTGGGCGCACCAATAGACAGCGCCTCCGGCTTGCGCGGCGGGAGGCCGGTGAAGGTGAGGTCGCCGATGGAGTAGGTTTCGCCTCGGCTGATTTGGAAGCGCTCGCTGAAGACGTAGCGGGTGATGCCGTTCTTCGTGCTCGTGCCTGTGAGGCGCAGGAAATCGTCGCTCAAAAAATCCGGCACACCGCCGGGGCCGAATTGATCGGGGGCAGAAACATTAGCGACGGAAAAAGTACCGAACGGTTCTGAATTTACAGATTGTCCGTTCACCGTGAGCGTCCACGAACTATCCAAAGCCGTTCTGGTAGGGTTTTCCAAAAGGAACTGGATGCCATCCGGGACACCATTGCCATCCGTGTCTGGATTGAATGGATGGTTTCCACTCAGATACTCCCAGATATTGTTGAGACCATCACCATCCGAATCCGCCATTGCATCCGAAGGATTCGATGGATCAAGGCCGACGGAGATTTCCCAGTCGTCAGGGAGAGTGTCTTTGTCGGCATCTATGAAGGGCGGTTCTGGGAGGGCGGCTTGGAATAATGCGCGGGCGGCAGCCAACGGCGTAGCGTTCTCGCACTCACATGATTTCTTCTGTCCTTCCTTGTAGGCGCTACCGCCTCCAAACAAGACCGCGTTAAAATAAACGAAGGCAATTTTTTGACAGGTCGTGTCGCCGCCGCATGTCGCAATTAGATCGAAATAAAAACTGAGGTCGCAGGCGATTTTCGGATTGTTGCAAGTGCCATAGCAGATGTCGTGATTGTCGCAAGCTTGCCGAAAACTGTGTCCGTTCCAAATGTCGGGAAATTGGGCGCCGCCTTCAGCACCGCATCCATTCGCCGTCGGTTTACAACATTTTGCAGTTACAGCATACGGCGGGCAGTTGCAGCCCCAGCCGGCAAGGGAGAGGCCGGCGCCGGGGTCGGTGACGATGGTGGCGCTGTCTTCGCGGACGTGGCCGCTGGCGATGATTTCGAAGCGGCGGGTGTCGTGGTTGAAGCTTAGGAAGTAGGCAATCGTTCCCGCCGGCAGGCCGCTCATGTTCGGGTATTCGATCTGGATCGGTGGATCGAACGTGGCTCCACCCGGTTGCAGGGTCCACGCAAAGGGCGGGCTGGCGCCGTCCGGGATCGGCATGGGTACGTTGTCGTGGTGAACTTGATTGAGGGAAACGGTGGCGGGGTTGTCCGGCGTCACAAGGGTGCCGTCGGGTTTGCGCATGGAGCCGGCTTTGATGGTCATCTTCAAGCCTTCCATGCCTTCGCAGGTGAGGACGAGGTCGTTGGTGCCGTAGTAGAGGCGCTGGTTGTTGAGGTTCAGGCGCGGCAGGAGCACGGGGCTGGGCAGCGAGTTCTCGGCGTTGGGAATGAGGATGAGCGCGAACTCCAGTGACGGGAAGCTGTTGCTCGGGATGGTCGCGCCGAGGAGGTTGGTGGCGGTGGCGCCGTTGACCGTTAGAAACGCCGGCCCGGCGGGCGTGTTGGTGAAATGGAACTGGCCCTGCGCGTCGGTGGCCGTAGTGAATTGCTGACCGCCAACAGACAATAGACAATAGGCGCCGCCGAGGGGGCAACTGGTGTTATCGAGCACGAGTCCGCTCAAGCGCGTCGGCTGCGCGGGATCGCGCGCGACGCCGTAGGCGATGAAGGTGGCGGGGAGGCCGGGATTGCCGGGGTAGTTGGCTTCGATGAGGTTCTGGCCGGCGTCGGGGCCGAGTTGGAAAAGGACTTCGGCGTGGCCGGTGATGGAGGAGGTCACCGTAATACTCGTAGCAGCCGACGTGAGGAGGCTCTGATTTCCGTTCGTTGAAGTGAGCCTCGTTACCTCGGCTGCTACCAGGGAACCGCCGCCTTGAATCACGGTGAAGGTGATGGGCAGTCCTGCGATGCCGTTGCAACTGTCGCTGGCCCAGGCGCGCAGCGGTTCCGGCACGAAGCCGCCGGTCTCGGCTTTCTGGTTGTTGCCGGTGCCGATGTTGATTTGGTGGACGGCGGCGGGCTTGGCGCTGGCGCAGTAATAGACGGCGTTGGAAATGCCCGCGCTCATGGCGCACACGCGGTTGTTGCCGCAGCCGGCGTCGCCGCCCAAGGCCCACCAGGCGCGGGCTTCGCCGTTGGCGTCGGTGAAAAGCTGGAGGGACATGTTGCCGTGGACGGTGTGGGTGATGTCGTTGGTGAGCGCGCTCGGATTGGCGACGGCATTGAGGTCCACAGGCGACAGGCGTCCGTCGCTGCGGGTGACTTCGAGGGTGACGAGCTTGTTGGCGAAGGGCGTCACGCCGTCGGCTTGCGTGGCTTTGACGATGAGGGGTTGCGCGAGGCGGCGATGGACGTTGGTGGCCTGCATGTCGCCCCAGACGAGTTCGAGGCGCGGGCCGGTGAGTTGACCGCGGATGACGCGGATGACACGGATGACGGAATTTCCAAACACATCGCTGGCGGTGACGGTGATCTCGTTCGTGCCGAGTTCGAGCGGCACGAGGCTGCGTTCAAAGGTGCCGTTGTTGCCGATGCCGACGTTGACGTTGGCGGGGAGATTGGAAGCCAGGAGTTGGGAGTTGGCAGATAGGGCGATTGACACATTCAGGCCCAGGAAGCCGGAGAGCATGTCGCCGACGCGGCCGGCGATGACGGTGTTGCTGGTGAAGAGGGTCGCGCCATTGGTCGGGAAATCAATGTAGAGGCTCGGCGGCTGGGAATCTTGCAGGATGCGCAGCGGCTGCGGCGTGCCCGCCGGGAAGTTGCTGCTCGATGCGGTGACGAAGAGGTGGTTCAACTGGTTGGCCCGCAGATCAACGCTGACGGAGAACAGGCCGTTGCTGTCGGCGGCACCGAACACGGCAAACCGCCCACCCGTGACGAGGATCTGGCGGTTGGGCCGCGCGACGCCGGTGATGAGGAGCGAGGAGCCGTTGGTGGCAGTGACGGGCGCGTTGAGGACCGGTGCCGCGTAAGGATTGGGCAGCGGGATGATGCCGAGAATGGCATTGGCCACGAGGTCCACATCGCGCTGGTCAATGACGCCGTCTTCATTCACATCGCCGTAAGGCAGGAGCGAAGCGGTGAGGAGGTTCGTGCCGTTGACGTGGTTGATGAGGCGCACGAGGTCAGTGACGGTGGCGAGATTATCGGAGTCGAGGTCGCCGAGGCGTTGCGGCTGCGCCGAAGCGGGCAACGCGAAGCTGCAAAGCATTCCCGCAAGGAAAACCAACGCGAGCGGGCGGCTGGCTTTTCTGTACAACCAGAACATGCCGGTTGGTTTCATGGGAAATTTCTTATGGCTTGGGTGGAGTCAAGCAGGCGCAGCCGGAAGTGTCAAGCGCGATGTTTTTGGAATCGTTTTCCAGCGCGCGGGTGCGCGGGAATTCCAAGTCCCGCGATAAACCGACGGCCCCAAGAGGCGGTTTGAACATGAGTAGTGGGGCAGGCACCCACGCCTGACTGGGTCTGGCGGGTGCCTCGCCCGCCTTGCTGGCTGCGGGCGAGGCACCCGCAGGACTTTCACTGGAGAGGGCGCCAGCGCCACTTTCAAAACAGGCTCCAAGCGTCGCGGGGCTGGAAAGCCCCGCGCACCCGCAGCCTGGAAAGCCTGCGCTACCACCGTGCGGCACCGATGGCTTCGGCCTCCCATCCGTGTCCATCCGTGTAATCCGTGGTGATCACCCGGGGTTCGCCGGAGGGAGGGACGTGGTGTCCATTTTCGAGACAGGACGCACACCGGACCTTCGATGACGGACGCAGGCGGGGCCCGGGCGCATTGACCGAGTCAACGAGAAGCGTTGCCGACGGCGGACGGCGGGGTGGCCGCAGGCGCGGCCGGCAAGGGCGTTTCCGCCAAACCGTTCGCAGGGAGCGGTCTTCATCATCGCTGTGCGCGCCAATACGGTGAGCAAAAGCAGTTCCGAACTTCACCGGGATGTTCAAGGTGATGGGCAACGGCAACAGTGGACACCGTACGGAGCGTCACTATGGTGGGCAAATGCAACTCCGGACAGCACCCAGACGGTCAATAGGGTGTCCAAAAGCAACGGTGGTCATCACTCGCCGGCGCGATCCGGTGTTCGTCACTGGTTTTGGGATACACTTTGCGCCTCGTTATGGTGTCGCAGATTGGTTCCGGAGGCATCATTGACACCCGAGGCGGGGTCGCAAAGCGGACGCGGCGACAGGCGGACGCGCCGGGGGGTTGGTGATGGCGGAGGGCCGGCATATCAAAGTGTCTGCCCGTGCTGTCCCAAAGTGGGACGGGGCCAGTCACAGTTGGCCAGGCGGTGGCGAAACAACGCGCCGCGACGACCCTTTCATCGCACCGGCAATTCGATGGAACCCTGCGTCATGCGGATGAAGTTACCGCGTTGCACGGGCGCGATGATGTCCAGTTTCACGCGGTCACCCCGGGCTTTGCCGTGCAAAACTTTTGCGGCGGTGACGACGCCGTCGAGGTTTTGGCCGTCAATGGCCGCGATCACCATGCCGCGCGTCAGTTCCGCCGTGGCGGCGGGACCGGTCTTGTCCACCCCGGCGATCAGCAGACCAGCCGTCGAACTCAGCCCCAGGCTGCGGGCCACTTCACGCGTGATGTCCTGCACGGTGGCGCCGAGCTTTTTCCGGACGAGGTCGGCGTTGAAGAAGGCGCTTTCCTGAATCATGCGGACGACGACGCTGCGGCGGGCCGCGCCGCGCTGGACGAGGAAGTTGAGGTCGCGCTGATCCTTCACGGCGAGCAACTGGCTGATAAAATCGGTGAAGCTGCGCGGGGGTTGGCCGTTCAACTGGAGGATTTGATCGCCGGCGCGCAAACCGGCCTTGCCCGCCGGGCTGTCCACCTGCACCGAGAGCACCTGGAGCGGCAGGCCGCCGGGCCGCACGCGCGCGCCGAACCAGATTTTATCAATCAGCTCCGGCGAATAAATTTCGGAGACGGCCTGACAGACCCGTTTGACGGGGATGGCGAAGCCGATGCCCTGCCCCTGACCCAGCACGGCGACGTTGATGCCCACCAGTTCGCCGCGCAGGTTGACGAGCGGGCCGCCGCTGTTGCCGGGGTTGATGGCGGCGTCGGTCTGGAGCCAGTCCGGCACGTCGAGCGGCTCGTTCTCCAACGGCGGACGGCGGCTCTTGGAACTGAGAATGCCGCGGCTAACGGAACCGCCCAGGCCGAACGGGTTGCCCAGCGCGAGCACGGTCTCACCGAGCAACAGATCGTCGTCGGCAGCGAGGCGGGCGGCGGTGAATTTTTCGCCGGCTTTCGCGCGGATCTTCAGCAGCGCGACGTCGGAAAAGCTGGTGCCGCTGATCTTGTCGCACTCGAGCTCGCGTCCGTCAGCCAGTTTCACCCAGACGCGGCTGGCGCGGTTGACGACGTGGAAATTGGTGAGGACGAAACCCTCTTCGTCAATGATGACGCCGGAGCCGAGGCTGTATTGAGTGTTGGGCTGGCGGCGGCGGTAGTACGGGTCGAAGTATTCGCGGAAAAGGTTTTCCAGCGGATCGCGCGTGGCGACAATGGTCTCGGTGGCGATGTTCACGACGCTGGGCATCACGCGCTGCACGGCCTCGACGGCGGCGTCGCGGCGCACATCCGCCTCGGCGACGGCGGACAGGAGAGCGCGCGGTTGGAACAGAACCCACACGCACGCGGCCAGTGGCAGCCAGCGTCGCAGGTTCAACTGGGGATCTGAATTCAGCGTCATAAATTTGTGCGCTTGACTTTGAAAGACCAACTCCCGAAAAGCAACGCTCACGTGGCCCGCGCAATCACCAACTACTACGCCGAGTGGCGCGCCCGCAGCGGCGTGGTGCCGGCCTTGCGCGAGGGCGCATCCACGCCGCCGGAGCGGCTGCTGCAAAGCGTCTGGTTTCATCAGCGCCTGCGACGGGAGCAACTGCGGACGGTGGACGGTCGTCCGGTGCGCGTGCTGCACCCCGGTTTTTGGAATCGCGAGGCCGGGCCGGATTTTCGCGACGCGGTCGTGCAGTTCGACGGAGAGCCGCCGCGCGCTGGAGACGTGGAAGTGGATTTACAGCCCGGCGGCTGGCACGCGCACGCGCACGACACAAATCCCAATTACAAGAATGTCGTCCTTCACGTCGTTTGGGAGGGTGACAGCAAAAGCGCGCTGCCGACACTCGCGCTGAACGGCGTTCTGGATTCGCCGCTGGCGGAACTGGCGCAATGGCTCGGCGGTGAAGCGGGCCAGTCGTTCCCAGAAGAACTGACGGGGCAATGCTGCGCGCCGCTGCGCGACCTGCCGGCGGAACGATTGACGGAACTGTTGCACCAGGCCGCGCTGGTGCGGTTGCAGGGAAAGGCGGCGCAATTCCACGCCCGCGCGCGGGAGACGGGCTGGGACCAGGCTTTGTGGGAAGGATTGTTCCGCGCCCTGGGTTACAAACAAAACGTCTGGCCGATGCTGCGGCTGGCGGAGTTGCGCCCGCGGCTGTCGCCGACGGCCGCGAGTGTTGATCCGCTCGCGCTCCAGGCGCGCCTGCTCGGCGCGGGCGGCTTGTTGCCGGACGAACTGCCACGCGCGCAAGCCGCGACTGACAACTACGTGCGACGTCTCTGGGATGTCTGGTGGCGCGAGCGCGAAGCGTTCAGCGATTGCGCGCTCCCGCGAACCTTGTGGCGCTTTCACGGGCTGCGACCGGCCAATCATCCGCAACGCCGGCTGGCCCTGGCGGCGCATTGGCTGGCCAGCGGCGATTTGGTCGCGCGCCTGGAAAGTTGGTGCATGGCCAGCCTGGGCGAAAGCAGTTTCACCCCCGCGCTGCTCGACGCGCTCCGAGTGCCGGCAGACGACTTCTGGTCGTGGCATTGGACGTTGCGCTCGAAACGCATGGCGAAGGCGCAACCACTCCTGGGGGCCACACGCGTTGCAGACCTGGCCGTGAATGTGGTGCTGCCGTGGCTCTGGCAGCGCGCGGCGGACGGCGGGAACCGCGCGTTGCAGGATGAAATGGAGCGGCGCTACCTGTCCTGGCCGGCGGCGGAGGACAACGCGGTGTTGCGGTTGGCGCGGCAGCGCCTGCTCGGCGGCGCGGCGCGGCGCGTGTTGAACGGCGCGGCGGCGCAGCAGGGTTTGTTGCAGATCGTCCGCGATTTTTGCGAACACTCCAATGCGCTTTGCGCGGATTGCCAGTTCCCCGGATTGGTCAGCCAGTGGCGGGTTTGACTACAACCGACCCCCGCCCCGTCACTTCACCTTGATCACGATCGCCGTCACGTCATCCATTTGCGGAGTGTTCTTGGAAAACTCGCGCACCGCCCGGTAAAGCGCCGTGACAATTTCCTGCGCCGGTCGCTCACGATGCGCCCGCACCACCTCCAACGCACGCTCCATCCCGAACATCTCTTCGTCCGGGGACATGGACTCCTCGATGCCATCAGTCACCAGCAACACCAGATCGCCGGCGGTCAATGCGAAGGACGCGGAGGTCGTGTATTGCGTGTTGGGCTGCATCCCCAACGGCACGCCGGTGCGCGGCAGCGTCGTTGTGATTTTTCCCATCGCGTCCATTATGTGCGCGGCCGGATGGCCCGCGCTCGCATAGACGAGCGAGCGGGCACGGTGATCCAGGCAGGCCAGGAAGAGGGTCACAAACCGCTCGTTGCCGATGTCCTCCGCGAGGATACCGTTGGCGCGCGTGATGATTTCGCCTGGATCTTCGCGCCGACCCGCCAGCACGCGCAAGTAAGCCCGCGTCTCGGCCATGAGCAGCGCGGGGCCGACGCCATGGCCCGTCACATCCGCCACAATGATCCCCAACCGTTCGTTCAACATCGGGAGGTAATCGAAGTAATCCCCGCCCGTCGCCTCGGCGGGATACGATCCACCGGCGATGTCGTAGCCGGGCAGCGCCGGCGCGCTCTTGGGGAAAAGCCGCTGCTGAATCTCCCGCGCGACCGCGAACTGTTCCTGGTTCTGGCGCAACTCGCGCTCAGCGCGTTTGCGCTCGGTGATGTCGCGCACGAAACCGACGAAGCGCCGCTCGCCGTCCAGTTCCATTTCGCTAAAGCTCACTTCGATGGGGATCTCCGCGCCGTCCTTGCGCCGCCCCACGGTTTCGGTCGCGCGCCAGTTCGACCGTTTGATGCCGGTGCAAAGATAACGCTCCAGCCCGGCATGATGCACTCCCCGCAACCGGTCCGGCTGGAGCATGGTTAAATTTTGACCGATGACTTCCTCTGGCGCGTAGCCGAAAACGTCCTTCACGGCGGGATTGACGAAATGAATCTTGCTCGTCGTGTCCATGAGGATGATGGCGTCGGGCGACGTTTCCCACAGCAAACGGTAGCGGTGTTCGCTTTCGTCCAGCGCGCGTTTGGCGGCGCGCTGGCTGGCGCGGTTGGCGGCCTCGCGCAACTCGCGCTCCACGGCGGGGGCGAGCCGGTTCAGGTTGCCCTTCATCAGGTAATCGTGCGCCCCGGCCTTCATCGAAGCCACCGCGATGTCCTCGCCGATGCCGCCGGAGACGATGATGAACGGCAGGTCCAGCCCGCTGTTCTGTGCGATCTTCAAGGCGGCGGGCGCGTTGAACTCGGGAAGATTGTAATCGGCGAGGATGATGTCCCAGCCCTGGGCGGCCAGCGCAGCCTTCATGGCGTCGGCGGTTTCCACGCGCTGAAAAAACACTTCGTAGCCCGCGCGACGCAGGACGCTCACCATCATCTGCGCGTCGAATTCGGAATCCTCGACGATGAGAACGCGCAGGGCCGTCTTCATAAACGTGCGGACAATTCCGTGACGGCACAAAACAACCGTTTCAACATCACGCGAAACCCTACTCAATATTCCCCCGCTGGCCAGCGAATTTGCACCAGCGTCCGTCCACCTTGCACACGGTTGCATTTGCCCGCCGACTCGCTACTTTCGGCGCATGGAAAAATTTGAGAAGCCACCGGCGGACCCGGAATTGCGGCGGCGCGTGCAGGAATTGATCGCCTTCAAAGGCGGCGGCCACAACGAAGACCTCGTCGCCGACCTCATCGAGCAGGCGATCAAGATCCTCACCGACGTCGAGGCGCGCGGCGACGTGCGCGTCATCCAGACGGCGGTGCGGGAGCTGCGTTACGCCTTCAAGATGTTCGCACCGCACGCGCACGTTCACAAAGTCACTATGTTCGGCTCCGCGCGCACGCCGCCCTCGAAGACCGAGTACACGCAGGCGGTGAACTTCGCCAAGATGATCGCCGACGATGGCTGGATGGTCATTACCGGCGCGGGGCCGGGCATCATGCAGGCGGGCCACGAGGGCGCGGGACCGGAGCGCAGCTTCGGCGCGAACATCCGCCTGCCGTGGGAACAGAGCGCCAACCCGATCATCCAGCACGATAAGAAGCTGATCACCTTCAAGTATTTCTTCACGCGCAAGCTCACGTTCCTGCGGCACTCCGACGCCATCGTGCTGTTCCCCGGCGGCTTCGGCACGATGGACGAGGGCTACGAGGCGATCACGCTCATGCAGACGGGCAAGAGCCGCATCATGCCGCTGGTGTTGATGGACCGTCCCGGCGGCGCGTACTGGAAAACGTGGGATAAACACGTCCGCGAACATCTGCTGCGCAATCAATACATCTCCAAGGACGACCTGGACCTTTACACCGTCACGGACGACGCGGCGGAAGCGGTAAAGATCATCACGCGCTTCTACCGGAACTATCACTCGATGCGCTTCGTGCATGAGGTGCTGGTGATCCGGTTGAAGCACGCACCCGCAGCGACGGCGGTGGCGGCGTTGACGGAGGATTTCAAAGACCTCGTCATGAACGACGAACCCATTCGCATCATCGAGGCGACGCCGGAGGAGCGGGAGGACAACCAGTTCGTGGACCTGCCGCGCATCGCGTTCACTTTCAACCGGCGCGACTACGGACGGCTGCGGCAGATGATCGAAGTGTTGAACGGCTGGTAGCGCGGCGGCGCTCACCGCGCCGCTTTGTCCAGCGCGTCGAGCACGATGCCCGGCGTGAGCACCGGCGGCAGCACGATGGGCGGCTGGCTCGCGTCCTTCGGATACACCAGCACCAGCGGCACGCCGGGACGGCCAAACTTCTTCAACTCCCTCGCGATGGCGGGATTCTCATCCGTGTAATCGCCGAGCAGCGTCACCGCGTTTATCTCCTTCAATTTGTCGCGCGTGGGAGCGATGTCGAGCGCGACAACTTTGTTCACCTGGCAGTTGAGACACGTATCGGCGGTGAAGTCCACGAGCACGGGCCGCCCTTCGCCGCGCGCCTTGGCGACCGCTTCGGGACTCCACGGCTGCCAGTTAATCTTGTCCTGCATCGCGCCGGCGGGAGCGCGCCAATGAAGTTGCTTCTCCAAAATGAAACCGTACGCGAACACCGCCAGCGCGAGACTCACGATCACCGCGAGCGTTCTGCGTTGGCGTCCACGCTGCACGAACTCGCCCCACACCCACGCCACCAGCGCGAGCGTCACCAGGAACAAGCCCAGCCACAGCACGCCCGTCTTGCCCAGCCGCGTCGCCGTGAGCCAGAAGAGCCACATCGCCGTGGCGAGCATTGGGAAACCCATTGCCACTTTGAACCGCTCCATCCACGCGCCGGGCTTGGGCAGAAACTTCAACCACGCCGGCTGCCAGCACAGCAACACGAACGGCGCGGCCAGCCCCAATCCCGACGCGACGAACACCAGCACGATGACGTGCGCCGGTTGCGTGAAGGCGAACCCGATGGCCACGCCCAGGAACGGCGCAGTGCAGGGCGTCGCCAGCACCGTGGCCAGCACGCCGTTGAAGAACGCGCCACCCGCGCCCTCCTTCGCGGTGAGGTCGCCGGCCGCGCCCATCGCGCCGCCGCTGAGAGTGATTTCAAACACGCCGAACAGGTTCAGCGCCACGAGCGTGATGAGCGTCGTGATCAGCACGCGGAACTGCGGGTTCTGAAACGCCGAGCCCCAGCCCGCCAACCCGCCCGCGCGTTGCACGGTAATCGCCAGCCCCGCCAGCACGAGAAACGACGCGAGCACGCCCAGCCCGTAAATCAAACCGAGTTGCTTCACGCGTTGCGGCGCTTCCTTCGCCTGGTTGACGAAGCCGAGAATCTTCAGCGCGATGACCGGCAGCACGCACGGCATGATGTTCAAAATCAGTCCGCCGATAAACGCGAAGCCCAGCATGGCAAGCAACGACCCACCCACCGGCACCGCCGCCGAACCCGCCGCCCCCGGAGCGATGGCGAGCGTGACTTCGTGCGCCTGTGGCGGCGCTTCCTGCGTCGCGCGGCTGACGAGCAGGCCCGCGACCTGGGCGGGCCAGTTGCCGCCAATCTTTTCCACGGTCTTATGCAGCGCAATTTTGCCCGGGGCGCTTGCGACGCGCTCAGTGGCGTTGCCCACCGTGTACGCGTCGCTCTCAAATGGGAAAAAATCCACGACCGCCGGCTTCTCGTTCAAATCCCACTCGATGAGTAATCCGCGCGATTCGCCGTCCGCCTCCGCCTCCCACTGCGCGCGCGCGGCCACCGTGCCACCGGACAGTGGAAGTTTGTTCTTCGCCGCCTCCAGGAACGCGACATCGGCGGAAGGCTTGCGCTCCGGTCCGATGATTAGCCGCGCGCTCACGTTGGTCCTGCGGGACACACAAACCTCCTCGCATTCGAGCCACGAAACTTTTGCTTTCAGTTCGTGCGGGCCAATGGGCGCGTCGCCCGCGAGCTTGAGCGGCACGAGCAGGACGACTTCATCGTGAAGGACGTAGGTGATGATCGAACTGGTGTTCAGTTTCTCCGGCACGGGCCATCGGATCGCGCCCGCCGTCACGCCCGGCGGCAACGTCCACTCGACGGTGGCCGGGCCGCCCGAGTCGCCGCCGTTGCGCCAGTAAGTGTGCCAGCGCGGAGCCAGCTTCAAATGCACGCCGGCCATCACGGTTTCGCCGGGCCGCGCGGCGTCGGCGGCCAGCACCAGGCGCACCTGCGTGGTGGTGGCGGCGGCGAGATTTCCAATCGCGAGGGCGAGCAAACCCGCCAGGCAGACGAACCACTTGGTTAAGCGCATACCGATACAATGCCGGAACCCGCCAAAAGTTTGAAATCATTTTGGCGAGGAGGTAATTGCGGAGTCACCTCTGCGAGGATTTCGCCGTGACCTTGACAAACTTCGCGCGGAACCGGGAAGCTGCTCATGCCGTATCTCTATGCGCACACTATTCTTTTTCGCCGCTCGAAATGTTTTCCTGTTGTCCGGTCTGCTCTTCGTCACGGCCACGGCCACGGCGGCGGAGCCGACCGTGCTTCCCATCGGCGTCGCCCGGATGGATGTCACGCCCGCCGAGCCCATCCGGCTCACCGGCTATGGCTCACGCCGGACCAATTCCATTGGCGTCGAACAGAAGCTCTGGGCCAAGGCGCTCGCGCTCGGCGCCGACGCCGACGGGCCGGCCCTCCTGCTCACGCTCGACAACTGCGGCATCGCGGAGCCGACGTATCTGGAACTCGTCCGCCGCCTCTACAAGAGCGCGGGCCTCAAACAGCACCAGCTCGCCATCGCCTATTCGCACACGCACAGCGGGCCTTGCACGACGGATTGGGCGCCGAACATTTTCTCGCAGGACATCGCGCCGGACCAACAGGCCGCGATTGATCGCTACACGCGCGGCCTGCTCGACAAGCTGGAGCAGGTCGCGCTCGCCGCGTTGAAGGATCGCCGGCCCGGCACGCTCGCGTGGTCGCAGGGGAACGTCTCGTTCGCCCGCAACCGCCGCGTCGTGCAGGCGGGCGGCGCGCGTTTCGGCGAGAACGCCGCCGGGCCGGTGGACCACGCGCTGCCCGTGCTGCGCGCCACCGACGTCGATGGCAAACTCCGCGCGGTCGTGGCGAACTATGCCTGCCATTGCACAACGATGGGCGGCGAGTTCAATCATCTCCACGGCGATTGGGCCGGCTGCGCGCAGGAGTTCATCGAGCGTGATCATCCCGGCGCCGTCGCGCTGATCACCATCGGCTGCGGCGCGGACGCGAATCCCTCGCCGCGTGGCAGTCTCGTCAACGTCCGGCAGCACGGCGAGGACCTCGCCGCCGAGGTCAAACGGCTCCTCCCGCAAGCCTTCGTCCCGCTGCGCGGCAAACTTTCCACGCGGCTCAAGAGAATCGAGCTTCCGTTCGACACGCCCTTCACGCGTGCCCAATGGGAGGAGCGCGCGGCCAAGTCCGGCATCGTCGGCTATCACGCGAAGAAATATCTCGCGCGTCTGGATCGCGGCGAGAAGCTCCCGACGACGCTGCCCTACTACGTCCAGACCTGGACGTTCGGTGATGAACTGGCGCTGGTATTCCTGCCCGGCGAAGTGGTGGTGGACTACGCGCTACGCCTCAAGCGGGAGTTTGATCCCGCGCGCCTGTGGGTGAGCAGTTACGCGAACTACGTCCCCTGTTACATCCCCTCGCGCCGCATTCTGCACGAGGGCGGCTACGAAGCGGAGGATTCGCTCTGGTACTACGACCGCCCCGGCCGCCTCGCGCCCGCCACGGAGGATTTGATCGTCAACACCGTCCACGAGTTGCTGCCGAAGGAATTTCTCTTCGATGAAAAGAAGGCCGAGTTCCCGCCGCCAAAAACTCCCGACGAGGCGCTCGCTGCCTTCCGCGTCAGCGGCGACTTCGCGGTGGAACTCGCCGCCGCCGAGCCGCTCGTCCAATCGCCGGTCGCAATTGACTGGGGCGCGGACGCGAAGCTCTGGGTGTGCGAGATGTTTGACTACCCGACCGGACTCGACGGCCAGGGGCGGCCGGGCGGGCGCGTGAAATTTCTCGAGGACACCAATGGCGACGGGCGCTTCGACAAGGCGACGTTGTTCCTCGACCATCTCCCCTTCCCCACCGGCGTCATGGCGTGGCGCAAAGGCGCGCTGATCTGCGCCGCGCCGGACATTCTTTACGCCGAGGACACGAATGGCGACGGCAAGGCCGATGTGGTGCGCACGAACTTCAGCGGTTTCGCCACGCACAATTTCCAGGCGCGCGTCAACGGCCTGACGTGGGGGCTGGACGGCTGGGTTTACGGCGCGGCTGGACTGTTCGGCGGAAAGATCAAGAGCGTGCTCACCGGAACGGACGTTGAACTCAGCGGACGCGACTTTCGCATCCACCCGGACACGGGCGAGTTCGAGCCGGTCAGCGGCCTGAGCCAGCAAGGGCGAGTGCGGGACGATTGGGGCAACTGGTTTGGCAACGACAACGGCACGCTGCTCTGGCATTTCCCGCTGCCCGACCACTACGCGCGCCGCAATCCGAACGTCCCCGCGCCAGACCCGCGCGTTTATCCGGTGAAGGACGCCAACCCGAACCGGCTTTTCCCCGTGAGCCGCACGCTGGAACGGTTCAATGATCCGCACGCCGCCAACCGCACCACCTCCGCCTGCGGGCCGGAAATTTACCGCGACGATCTGCTCGGCACGAACCACGCCGGCAACGCCTTCATCTGCGAGCCGGTGCATAACCTCGTCCACCGCCTCGCGCTGGCGGAACAAGGCGCGACCTTCACGGCCCGGCGTGCGGCCGAGGAACAACGCTCCGAGTTTCTAGCGTCCACCGACAACTGGTTCCGCCCCGTGCAGGCGCGCACCGGCCCGGACGGCGCGTTGTGGATTGTGGACATGTATCGCTTCGTCGTCGAACACCCGCGCTGGATTCCCGCCGAGCGCCTCGCCAAACTCGACGTGCGCGCCGGCGCGGACCAGGGCCGCATCTATCGCGTGACGGCGCGCGGAAAACCTTTGCACCCCGTGCGCGATCTCACGAAGCTGCCGCCCGCCGAACTCACCGCCGCGCTCGACACGCCCAACGGCCCGACGCGCGACCTGGTCCACCGCGAACTCCTGCAACGCGCCGATGCCACCGCCGTCGCGCGCCTGGCGGAGATCGCCGGCCAGAGCCGGTTCCCCGCCGCCCGCGCGCAGGCGTTGTGCGTGTTGGATGGCTTGAGCGTCATCACCCGCCCGCAAGTCCGGCAGGCCCTCGCCGATCCGCATCCCGGCGTGCGCCGCACCGCCGCCCGCCTCAGCGAGCCGTTCCTCGCCAACCCGGAGCGGGTGCGAATCCCGGCAAACCCCGCGCTCACCGGCGTCGCCGCCGCACAAAATGTCTCGCGCCTCGACGAACTTTCCTTCACGCAACTCACCGAGGCGTTGCGCCGCCTGACGAACGATCCGAACGCCAGCGTTCGTTTCCAACTCGCGCTGAGTCTCGGTGAGTGGAACGACCCGCGCGCCGGCACGGCGTTGGGCAATCTCGCGCTCGCCGGTGACACCTGGACACGCGCCGCCGTGTTCAGTTCCGCCGCGCGCCAGCCCGGCGAAATCCTCAAGGTCATCCTCGCCGCGCCGCTCACCAACGGCGAACCGGGCCGTTTGATCGGCCCGCTGATCGCCACCGCCGCCGCCGGGACGACCGATGCGTTTGAAAAAGTTTTAATCGCCGTGGCGAACCTGATGATTCAGCGCACGGAATCCTGGAAATGGCCCGTGCTCGTCAGCCTCATCGAAGCGATGGAGCGCAGACAAATTGACCTCAACGGGCTGATCGCCTCCAGCGTCGCGGAGGTCCGCCAGTCCGCCAGCGCCATCGCACACGCGCTGATGAACGCGCGCATGATCGCCGTCAACCAACTGGCCGACGAGGACGCGCGCGTGGCAGCGCTGCAACTGGTCGGGCGCGGCATCGGCGGTGACCCCGAAGTCGAACTGCTGTTCCTCGGCGCGTTCATCAAGCCGGAGGTGAACGACCGCCTGCAAAAGGCGGCGCTCGACCGCTTGGCCCGCAGCGTCAGCGCCACCGTGCCGACGATTGTGCTCGCAAACTGGAGTCGCCAGTTGCCCGCGATGCGCGCCGCAATTCTCGCCACGCTCGTGAGCCGCGAGGAGTGGACGAAGATTCTTTTGGATACGGTGGCCAAGGGCCGGATCGCGCCCGGCGAGATTCCCGCAGCCAGCCGCCAGCGCCTGCTGAAGCACAAACGCGACGACATCCGTCAGCACGCCACCGGACTGTTCGCCGCCAACGGTTCCGCCGACCGCGCGCAAGTGCTGGCGCAATATCAAACCGTCGCGGCCCTCACCGGCGACGCGGCGAATGGCGGCGCGGTGTTCGCGAAGAATTGCGCGAGCTGTCACGCCTTCGGCGGCCAGGGGCAGGCGCTGGGACCGGATCTCGCCGCGTTTCGCGACAAGAGCGTGACGGATTTTCTCGCCGCCATCTTTGACCCCAACGCCGCCATCGAGCCGCGCTTCCTCGGCTACGAAGTCACCACACGCGACGGGCGCTCGCTCTCCGGCGTCATTCGCGCCGAGACCGCCACCGGCCTGACGCTCGTGCAGGCTGGCGGCGTGGAGGAGAAGGTTTTGCGCGGCGACATCAAAGAGATCAAAGCCGCCGCGCTATCACTCATGCCGGAAGGTCTGGAACAGGCCATGAACCCGCAGGACGTGGCCGACTTGCTCGCCCACCTCCGCCAGGCCGGCCCCGCGCCCTTCGGCGGCGCGAGCGCAGAACAGGCGGCGAAGGCACGAACCGATTTTCTCAAGGGCGGCGTGAACGGTCTGGGGAAACTGGTCTCCGCTTCCGAGCAGTTGAATTATCCAAGCTGGCTTGGCTCGCTGCCGCTGGCGCATTGCCGGCAGACGGACGGCCAATCAAAGATGGTGTGGCAAACGGCGGTCGTGCCGTCGGGCCTCGCTGCCGGCGCGGTGGAGAAATTTCGCCTGCCCGCAGCGTTGGGATTTGCTTCGCAGCCAGCCGGGAAATTTCACCTGCGCCTCAACGGCAAACCCGCACTGGACTTCGACGTGACGCTCACGGATCAAACCTGGTCCAGCGCCGACGGCCAGGTGCGCCTGAGTTACGCGGTGCGGGAAAGCAACTCGGAGGACAGCAACGGCATTCTCACGATCGAAGTCGCCGCCAGCCGGTTGGAGTCGGGCAAGCCCGCGACGTTTGAAGTCACTGGTTCAGCGGCCCGTAGTCAGCGCTGGTTTGGAATCTATCTGGTGGAAGGCAAACAGCCTTAGCCACGCGAGGTCGCCGGGGCCGGTCACTGGGTCTTGCGCTCGCCGGGGATGGTCGCCCACAGGTTCACGGGCGTGGCCGACAGACCGTAGCGCAGGTAACGCGCGCTGCCGTCGGCAAAGGAATAATTGGAACCGCCCTTACCGCCGTTGGGCGGAGGGGAATGCTTGGCAGGGTCGAGCACGAGAACTTCCTCCATCCGGTCGTAGTCCATGTAGAAATGGCCGGAGTTGTTTTCCTTTTCCCCGATCACAATGGTCTCGCTCGGCTCCAGGATCGCGTTTTCCGGCACGCCCACATCCGTCCCGTTGAAGCCAGTCCACACGATGCCGTTGCTGCGGTAGTAATCGTTCCACCCGTTGGCGATGTAGCTGCGAGGGGCGGTGGATGCAGGGGTGGACTGCCCATTGGTCCAGGTGAGCGACTTCGGATTGCGGTCGTTGGGGCAAAGCAGCAGGCGCACATCGTTGTAACCATCGTAGATGCGGTCACACCAGCGCACGGGATGACTGCGTGGCGGCAGGATATCTTCGTTCTCCTGCACATACATGGACGTGGCGAGGCCGAGTTGCTTGAGGTTGTTCAGGCAAAGGATGCGCCTTCCCGCTTCTTTCGCCGAGGAGAGCGCTGGCAAAAGCATCGCCGCCAGGATGGCGATGATGGCGATCACCACGAGCAATTCGATCAGTGTAAAAGCGCGCCGCCGCGCGCCGCCCGTCTTTGAAACTATCCCAAGTTCATTCATGTCGGTATCTTAGACGTTGGTAGAACCCGGTTTCATGCCAAAAGTTGCAGCCACAGGCGACGGGTGCTCCACGGCCAGCTTCCATTCCTCGATTACCACGCGCATCTGCTCGGCGGCGTTCAGCCGGCGCGGGACGTGTTTCGGAACGAACCCGGGGGAGGTGCCCAGCAAATCCGTCGTCACGAGAATCTGCCCGTCGCAATCCGGTCCGGAGCCGATGCCGATGGTGGGCACGGCCACGGTCGCGGTGATTTCCCGCGCCACCGGCGGCGTCACCAGTTCGAGAACAATCGCAAATGCTCCCGCATCCGCCAGCGCCACCGCATCCGTCAGCAACCCCTGGCGTTCCGCATCCTGCTTGCCCTTGACGTGATAGCCGCCCTCCTCGACCACACTCTGCGGCAACATGCCCACATGCCCGATGAAGGGAATGCCCGCCCCGACGATGGCTCGAACCTGATCCAGAATGGCGCGCCCGCCCTCAGCCTTCACCGCTTCGGCTCCCGCCGCGACCAAGCGCCGCGCGTTCGCCACCGCCGTGTTCGTCGTCTGGTAACTGTGATACGGCAGGTCCGCCGTCACCAACGCGCGCGTTCTGGCGCGGGCGACGGCCCGCACATGGTGCTCCATCTCCGCCATCGTGACGCTCGTCGTGTCCGGGTAACCGAGCACCACCATGCCGAGGGAATCGCCAACGAGCAGCAGGGGAATGCCAGCGGCATCAAGCAGCTTCGCCGTGGGAAAATCGTAGGCCGTGAGCGCCGCTATCTTTTCGCCACGCGCCTTTCGGGCGCGAAGGCTGGCGGCGGTCACTTTCGTCAAGTCCATGCCTTAACGATTGCGTTGGTGGCCCGCACCGACAAGCGAAAAGCTGGAAGCAGATGCGCCGAACGGTCCCTGAAATCGAGACACCCGCCGCACCCGCTACTTCATCCGGTCGAAATTCTTCTGGAGGATCTGCCAGTCTTTGAGGCCCTGCACTTTTTCCCGGTGACTGGCGATAATCTTCGCCTCGTTGGCGTTCTTGGTCGCGCGGTCGGTCTTGTAGAAGATGCCGAAGTAACCGGGGAACGCTTCGCCGGCCAGTTTGTAGGCGGCCAACTCGTCGGTCACGTCGTGGTCGGCGGGAATGTTGTTGAAGACGCCGCCCTTGCGCGGGTTGCTGGCATCAAAGGCGCCTTCGTAAAATTCGACGCACTCGCTGAGGCATTCGATGACGCTGAAACCATCGTGGTCCATCGCCGCTTCCATCATCTGCAGGACGTGGTTCGGGTTCGTGTGCGAGGTGCGCGCGATGAAGGTGGCCCCGGCGGAGACGAGTTGCTTCATCGGGTTAATCGGGTGGTCCATTGCGCCCCAAGTGTCGGTCTTGCTCTTGAAGCCGATGGGCGAAGTGGGCGAGGTCTGTTTCTTGGTCAGCCCATAAACCCAGTTGTCCATGATGACGTAGGTCATCTTGATGTTCTTGCGCGCGGTGTGGTTGAGGTGATTGCCGCCGATGGAAAAAGCGTCGCCATCGCCGCCGAAAACAAAGACGTGCAGATCGGGCCGCGAGAGGGAAATGCCGCTGGCGAACGGAAGCGCGCGTCCGTGAATGTAATGCGCGCCGTGGGCTTGAACAAAATAGGGGAAGCGGCTGGAACAGCCGATGCCCGCGATGGTGGTGATTTTCTCGTGCCAGATTTTGCGCTTCTCGATGAGCTTGAAGTAAAGGGCGAGCACGGAAAAGTCGCCGCAGCCGGGACACCAGGTGGGATGGTCGGCGGCAATTTCTTTTTTGGTGAGGCCCTTGCGCTCATCTGTGGCAGGCGGGGTGACGGCGACAAGGTTGCCGGTACGGACGGGGATGTCGGTGGTGGTGGAACTCATAAAATCAGTGAATCGGTAATCAGTCAGTGGAAGGAAGTCACAGCTTGCGCTGGCCGGCGGCAACGGAGTCTTGGGCGCGCGACAGAATGTCCTTCACCTTCCACGTCAGGCCATCGGTCTTGTTGATGCCGCGAATCTTCGGGTCGCAGTAACGCGCCCGGAGCAGTCCGCCGAGCTGGCCGTAGCCGTAAAGCCCCTCGTCATTCATCTCCACGACGAAGACATGTTTGAAACGGGCGAAGATATTTTCGAGGCCGGGCGGGAGCGGGTTGATGTGGCGGATGTTGATGGAAGAAACTTTGTCGCCAGCGGCGCGCGCGCGATCCACCGCTTCCTTGATGGGGCCTTGGGTGGAGCCCCAGCCGACGAGCAGCACATTGCCTTCAGACTCACCGTAAACGACGGGCGTCGGCACCGAAGCGCCGAGGACCTGGAGTTTCTTGCGGCGCTTGGCGACCATTTGCGTGTGAAGCCTCGGCGAGCCGGTGGGATGGCCAAGTTCATCGTGTTCGAGGCCGGTGGCGATGGGATATTTGCCGCTCATGATGCGCGTGCCGGGCACGACGTGATGCGTGATGCCGTCCACCGCACTCAAGTCGTAGGGCTTGTGGTCGGGCACGGGCGAGAGGTCGGGCGAAATGTCCTGGCAAACTTTCTCAAGGTTCGGCTCGGTGAACGCTTCGATGCGTGTGGCGATGCCCTGGTCGGTGAGGATGATGACGGGGACGCTGTATTGGCGCGCGATGTTGACCGCTTCGATGGCGGTGTAGAAACAGTCCTCCACGTTGGCCGGTGCCAGCACCACGCGCGGGGAATCGCCGTGGCCGCCGTTGACGGCGATGTTCAGATCCGATTGCTCGACGTTCGTCGGCATGCCGGTTGAGGGACCGCCACGTTGCACGTCCACGATGACCAGCGGCATCTCGGCCATCACGCCCCAGCCGAGCGCCTCGGTCTTGAGCGAAATGCCCGGCCCGCTGGAGCCAGTCACCGCGACCCGCCCGGAATAACTCGCGCCCAACGCCATCGAAACGGCCGCGATCTCGTCCTCGGTCTGCACAAACGTGCCGCCGTACTTGGGAAGTTCACGACGGAGCAGTTCCATGATGTCCGACCACGGTGTGATCGGATAGCCCGCGCCAAAGCGAACGCCCGCCGCGATCAGGCCGTAGGCGAGTGCCTCGTTGCCGTTCATCACGACCTGAGTTCCGGTCTTCTTCTGCGCTTCGACGAATTGGAAGGTTTCGATGATGTTGCCCAGCGAATGACTGTAGCCGGCGTGAAACGCGGCCAGGGCATTGTTCAAGATGCTCGTATCCTTGCCGGTGAACCGTTCCCCGATCAACTTCTCCAGCTTCGGAACATTGAGATCGAACATCTTCGCCACGAGCCCGAGCGCGTAGATGTTCTTTCCCTTGTCCTTCGCCGTGCCGCCGATGGCTTCGACCGTGAGACCGGAAATGGGCACGCCGACATGGTGATACTCCTTTTCCCAATCGGCGTTCACTTCGACGTGATCCGAATCGTAGAGGACAATGCCACCCTTCTTGAGCGAGCCGATGTGGTCCTGATAGGACTCCTGATAGAAGGCGAGCAACACATCCGCTTCATCCCCGGAACTGAGCACCTCGCCCGAACCGATGCGCACCTGGAAGATCGAGGCCCCGCCCGAAATCGTGGACGGAATGGTCATGAAGGTCATGACCTCCTGCTCGCTGCGGCCCGCCAGCCGCGCGAGAAAACCGCCGATGGCCTGGATGCCATCCTGCGAATTGCCCGCGATGCGAATGACGGCTTCGGAGACTTTGGACACTTTGGAGGCGCCACCGGACGCGGTGGCGCTCAATGTTGATTCACTCATGAAATTCTTTTCTAAAAAAACGCTGCGGTTGAACTCAGCAGAACACCAGCCTTGCGCGTCGAACGGACGCACACGCTTGGCACACGAATCACGCTATCATTATGCAACCTTGTGTCAATTGATTATCTCCGTTCGCATCTGATTGCAGTGGAGCGTATTAAGAAGCATCTCCATTACCGCCGCCGTGCGGGTTGGAATCACGATAAGAACGCCTGAAACAGCCTGCCCCTGTCAGTAGGCACGTGCGCCGGGGACTCGGCACACCGGGAGTCACTTTTTCGCGATGCGTTTGCGCACTCGCACACCACGGCGGCTCAGGCCGCTTGGACGCGGGCCAAATGCGGTGAGCCTTGCCCCTGATTGCACCGCCCGGAAGCTTGCGCCGTTGATCTGCGCTTGACCGTTGAACTGTGAGCTTCGAGCTTCCGCCTACACCACGAACGGCCGGTTGGGCGGCAGCTTGAACTCCCCGCGCACGCCCTCGTTCGTGGCCACGCCCGACGGCCACAATCCCTCCGCCGCCAGTTGAATATCCATCCGCCCCCGCTTGATCTCTTCCACCATCGCGTCGCGTTGTGCGCGTTCCCGCTGCGCGCGCGACTCCTCCGACTCCTGCGCCACGCCGGCCTGCACATACGCCGCGCGCTCCCCGCCCACCCGCTCGATCACATCCGTGTTGATGCCCGGCGGCCGCTCCTCGTTGGCCTTGTCCACGATGGTCTGCGCGCTCTGCTCCAGCATCGGACGGTTCGAGGCAATGCGTTCGCCCACCAGATAATTGTTCAACTTCTCCGGCTCCGTGTTGCGATGCAACCGCCGCGCCGCCGTCTGCAACCCCGCAAACTTTGCACCAGCGTGTCCTTGCTGGACGCCTCGTCCTTCGTCGCCGTCTTCTTGTTCGTGGTGCAAAACGCCGCCAGCGAACTCTGCTTGCGCGTCAACTCGATGCGCGCCAGCAACGCCGCCACCGTCACGGGCATGACCCCGATCTCCGTCAACGCCGGCGCGTAGACCGCCTTTTGCGCCGCCAGACACACCTGCTCCGCGCGGCTCAATTCCCGGAGCTGCGCCTGGTTCAACTCCGAGGGCGACCGCCTCGGTTCCCCGTTCTCCGGCGCGGCCCCGGCGGCAGGATTTTCCGCGTTCATCGCGGTGGCCCCGGCGTTGGGCGCGGCGCCCTCCGGGTTCGGCGTGGAATTCGTTTTCCCCTCGGGGGCGGGCGACGGCATGGGTTCAGGTGAAGCAGGCATGATTCAGTGTGATTTTATGGTTATTACAGGTTGGATGTGGTGAACCGACGGAGCGGCGAAGCTCATTGGTGCGCGGCCGGGCGAATGGGTCGCAGTGACGACCGCAAATCCCGCTCGGCCGACTGAAATTCGTGCCCGGTCGAGTGAATTTTCCACGCTGTCGTCCGAATTGGAGACACCAACAATCTTCATCCAAGCACTGTCGAGCAAAGCCGATGCCATGACGACCGATTTGCCCCTCTTGACGACCAAATCGCGATGCCTGACGACTGATACCAACTACGTTAATAGAGTAGTATAACGGCTCTGGAAGAAGTGTTTGCTTGAAGCAGCAGCCAATCGAAGACGAGGGAGTGCACGCGGCGGGCGTCTCGCCAGAAGCGTTGCAGTTCGGTCTGCAACACCGCTTCGAG
>JANNEF010000429.1:0-6116 GCA_031378375.1 Verrucomicrobiota bacterium
CCTCGCCCGCCGTGCTTGCTGCGGGTGAGGCGCCCGCAGGACTTTCGCTGGCGTGGGCGCCAGCGCCACTTTGCAAACAGGCTCTTACTTTCCGGCGGCGCGGGCGAAGTTCACCGAGTCGCGGTAGCGTTTGTTGTCCGCGCGGATGCGGGCGGTGAGCGTCTTGCAAATCGCGAACATGAACGGCGCGGCGAGGTCGGGCGCGTCGGTCTGGAGCTTTTGAAACGCGGCGGCGGAAATTTTCAACAGCAGGCTGTCCTGGTTGGCCACGACATCCGCAGAGCGCGGTCCCTGGTCGAACAGGGAAATCTCGCCGAAGAAATCGCCCGCGTTCAACGTGACCAGCACCGTCTCCTTGCCGCTGATCATCATGCGCACGCGCAACTCGCCTTCGAGCACCAGATACATCGCGTCGCCGTGATCGCCCTGCTTGACGATCTCCGTGAACTGACGCGAGCGCATCACTTCCATGAACTGCACGAAGCGCTGGAGCTGCGCGTCCTGGAGGTCGGCGAAAATCTTGACGCGCCGCAACGTGCCGGGCCGCACGGCGTACATGGCGGTGTCTTCGGAGACGTCCTTGCCGGCCTTTGCCTGGGCACCGGGCGCGGCGGATGTACCCTTGGGTTGGAAGAACATTTTCAGTTCCGGCACGGCGGTGGCCTTGAGCCAGGCGTCGGCCTGCTCGGAATAAATCCATGTCGCGGCGGTGACGCGCTGGTCCTTGACCCAGGTGACGAGCGTGGGCAGTTCGACGGGACCATAGACGACGTTGTCCACAGCCCAGATCTTGAAACCGACGCCCGCAGTATTTGGCTCCATAACGCCGCCACTTGTAGCGGACTGGCAGGCCAGATGAAAGGGAAAAGAATGACGCTGGAAGCGCGCGAAAATCTCCGCTCCACACCCCGTGGTTCTACTTCGAATCGAGGGGCGCGAACGGTTTGGGTTCGTCGGCCTTGGGCTCTTCCTTTTTCTCGGCGAGCAGGTCTTTGCGCTCCTTGAGGAACGGGTCCACGGTCCACTTCGACACGACGTAGGTCCATTTGCCCAACGCCTGTTCGCTCTTGAGCTTTTCGTCGAGCTTGGCCGTCTTCTCTTTGAATTCCTTGTCGAGCTTGTCCTTGTCCTCCGGCTTCTCGTCCTTGCCGGGCGCGCGCTCCTTGGGGATTTTCGCGGCGACGGCGAATTGGAAGTAGGAATTTTCCTCGCCGCTCTTGCCGCCCACTTTCACGGTGTAGGTGAAGTCGTCGAAGGTTTCGAGCGTGGCCACGAGCGGCTTGTCCAGGCCGGTGGTTTCCGGTTTCGCATCGGCGGCCACGTCGGCGATGGACGGAAATGAGAGGGCGGAGGTCACGCCGGAGCTTTTGCCGGTGTCGAGAATCTCGCCGGCTTTGGCGTCGGCGAGTTTCCATTCGCCGGCCTCGGATTCACGGGAGAGTTTCCAGTTGTTCGTCGCGTTGGTGGTGACGACGGAGATGGATTTCAATTTCTCCACCTTGAAGAAATCCTTGTTCAGCCAGTCCTCCGGCTTCGGCTCGATGTTGCTGAACGGCTCGGAAACCATCGCCACGGTCTTGATGTCGCCGCCGACCATCACGTAACGACCGTCCGGGAACGAACCGCCGCCAAAGGGCGAATTCGCCGGGGACTCCTTCATGTGCTTGGCACCGAGCAATAGCGACGCGAGCGCCTTGCCGCCCTTGTCCTTGAACTCGACGAGCGTGCCGGGTCCCTTGTCCGGCGCGACGAGTTCCAGCGTCGGCAAACGTGACGGACCGACGTTGACGGGCTGGGTGACTTTCAACTCCCAGACCTTGCGGAGAAATTCGCTGATGGTCTGAAAGTTCGCCGCGTAATCACCGCGTTCCTTCACCGCCCAGAGGTCGTCCTTCTTCACGAGGCTCAACTCGGCCTTCGCCTGCTTGATGGTGATCTGCGTCACGTCGTTGAGCGCAAAATCCTTGATGAGCTTGTCGCCCATGCGGCGGGTGGACTGTTGATAGGGCGTGTTCTGCTTTTGATACGCGAGCCACGCGCCGGCACCGAGCGCGGCGCCGATGACGATTAAGAGAATGAGTTGTTTCCGGTTCATTGTGCCTTGGTGCGTTGTTTGCGGATGAAGGCCAGGAGCAATCCGACGACGGTGACAAGCGCGGGCATGCCGGCGATGTTCGCCCACTTGAGGCGGTTCTCCAAAGAGTCAATTTCCTGCCGCAAATCTTTGCGGACCACCTTGAGGCGCTTCTTGGCCTTAAGCTCGGCCTGCTTGAACTTGGCGATCTCAGCCTGCTGCTCGGGCGAAATGATGAAGCGCTGGTTGCCCTCCTTCTTGGCCTGAAGTTCGTTCAATTTCTTTTGTGCGTCATCGCGCTCCTCCTCGACCTTCTTGATCTCGGCCTGGAAGCGCTTCTGCGCGTCCGCCTGCATTTCCTGAACGACCGTGAACGGGCGGCGCAGGCTCGCCCGGCTCCGCGCGCCGACGAGATTGCTGTCGCCGGCCAGTTGGTCCACCATGTTCTGCGCGAGGTTCAGGTTGCCATTGCGCGGCGTGGCGACGCCGAAGAACGGATTGATCTGCACGCAAATGTCGTCCGAGAGAAAATCACTGTCGCCGACGAGAATCACGACGTTCTCCTTCTTCGTCTCCTTGAGCGAGTCCTCCTTCTTCTCCTCCGGCTTTTTCTCATCCTTGTCGTCGGTCTTCTCCGCCGCCGGCTTGCCGTCGGGATAGGCGGTCTTGAACTTGCCGGCCAGCCGGATGGCCAGCGGATAAGCGGTGCCGGACGCCTTGAAGTCGTCCACGAGTTTCTGCCCGGCGAACTGCGCCATCATGCCCTCGACGACTTGTGACTCCGTGGTCGTCTTGAGCAACACGGTCTGCTTGATGTCGCTCGCGGGCGTGCCGCTGAAGACGCCGCAAAACGGCAGCCACACATTGTCGAGCTGGCTCGTCAATGCGTCCTCGGTGTTGATGCCCTTGGTATTGAGGAACAGAAACGTCGGCACGTTCTGCGGCCGGCCGTCGCGCCCCTGCAACTGGCGCATGAAGTTCAGATCCGCCGCGATCTTCGTCGTGTCGAAGGTCACGCCCCACGCCTTGAGCAGCTTGTCGAGCGACGAACCGCCCGTCGGCGGCATCATGCCCATCGCCGGGTTGGCCTTCTGCGAATCAATCATGGACATCGCGTCGAGGAAGGCGATGAGCTTGCCGCCGCGCATGACGAACTGGTCAATGGCGTACTGCGCGCCGTCCTTGATGTCCTTGGGGTGCGCAACGATGAGCACCTTGATGTCGTCTTCGATCTTTTCGGTCTCCATCGGCACCTGGCGCACGTCGAAGTCGCGTTGCAATTCGCTGACGAAGAACCACGGGCGCTGCGGTTGCTGGCCCATTCGCATCATCATCGGGTTCATCGGCTGGCCGAATATCGGCAGTGCGCTCATCACGCCGACCACGGCCTTGTTGGTGTTCATGACGCGCGCGATGGCGCGGGCGAGGTCGTATTCGAGCAGCTTCTCGCGGTCGGGCGACAGCGGCACGACGACCTTCTGCGGGTCCAGGCTGATGGCCAGGCCGAGATAGAAATTCTCGCCAGCCTGCAACATCTGCCCCTCGATGCCGTCGCTCTGGGCGGATTCCTCGGCTTCGGTGTCCGGTTGCGGGTCGAACTTCTTGATTTCGATTTTGCCCTTGGCGGCCTGCTGCAGCTCGCTGATCAAATCCTCGACGTGCTGCGCGTACGTGCGGACCTGCGACGGCACGCGCGTCTCGCTCTTCGAGAAATAGTAGCGGATCTCGATGGGCGAATCGAGGCTCTTGAGGATGATCTTCGTGCCCTCGGAAAGCGTGTAGAGCTTCTCCGCCGTCATGTCCACGCGCGTCTTGAAAACGCCGGTGATGAGGTTCACCGCGACGATGATGCCGAACATCACCGCCACGCCCACGGTGGAATACAGAATCGTTTCAGTCTTTTTGCTTTTCATGTCTCAGGAAAGTTCCCACTCCGCGCGCTAACCCGCGCGCAAATTACGGATGATGACGCCGGTCCCAAAGAGCGCGAAGCCCATGACCGACGCGAAGAAGATGATGTCCCGCGAATCCAGCACGCCGCGTTGGAACCCGAGGAAGTGCGGCATCACGCTGAACGACGACACCACGCTCACCAGCCAGTCCGGCGCCCAGCGCACCAGCAGGCTCGTCACCGGCTCCCAGCCCGCGAGGATCAGGAAGAAACAAATCACCACCGACAGGATGAAGCTGATGACCTGGTTGCGCGTCATCGCGCTCGTCATGCACGTCACCGCCAGATAGGCGCCCGCCAGCAAGGCACTGCCCACGTAACCCGCGATGATGACCCCCATGTCCGCAGGCCCCAGATACTTCACCGTGAACACCACCGGGAAGGTCAGAAACAGCGCCAGGATCAAAAACAACCACGACGCGAGGAACTTTCCGAGAATCGCCTGCCATGCCGTGATCGGCATCGTGAGCAGCAATTCCATCGTGCCCAGCCGCCGCTCCTCCGACCACAACCGCATCCCCGCCGCCGGCACGAGGAACAGATACAACCACGGGTGCCACATGAAGAACGACGCCAGCGACGCTTCGCCGCGTTCAAAGAACCCGCCCAGCATGAACGTGAAAAACCCGTTCATGAGCAGGAAAATCACGATGAATACATACGCCACCGGTGACGCGAAGTAACCCGTCAACTCCCGCTTGGCGATGGTTTTGATGTTGTGAAATGAACTGTTCATTGCTTCTCCTCCTTCGCCGTCTCCGACCATGTGATGCTGCGGAACACCTCGTCCAGCCGCCCTTCCTCCGTGTGCAACTCCTCGATCTTCCAGCCTTCCTTCATGCTGGCCTCGGCGACGCTGCGGGCCAGATCGCCGTTGCGGCTGTTGCCCTGCGGATACACCCGCGCCCACACAAACGCCGGATCATCCTTCACAATCGCCGCCTTCTTCGCGCCCGAAACCTGCGAGAGCCGCGCCTTCACCACGTCCGCCGCCACGCCCAGCACGCGCACGGAAACCGCGCCCGCCACGTCGGAACGCTGCTTCAACTCCTGCGGCGTGCCGTTGGCCACGATCTTGCCGCGATCAATGATGATCGCCCGCGAACACACCGCCTCGACTTCCTCCAGGATGTGCGTCGAAAAAATAATCGCCTTCTTCTCGCCCATGCGGCGGATGAGCTGCCGCACCTCATGCTTTTGATTCGGGTCCAGGCCGTCCGTCGGCTCGTCGAGCACGAGGATCTCCGGGTCGTGGATGATGGACTGCGCGAAACACGTCCGGTGCCGGTAGCCTTTCGAGAGCGTGTCCACGCTTTGATGCACCACCGATTCCAGGAAACACATTTCGACCACGCGCGCCACGGCCTTCTTCTTCGCCTCGCCGCTCAGGCCGCGCAACTCCGCCGTGAACGAGAGGAACCCCTGCACCGTCATGTCATTATAGGACGGCGCGTTCTCCGGCAGATAGCCGATGAGCCGCTTGGCCGGGAGGGGATTCTCCAACATGTCGAACCCGCCGACCGTCACCGTGCCGCCGGTGGGCGGGATGAAGCCGGTGATCATGCGCATGGTGGTGGACTTGCCCGCGCCGTTGGGGCCGAGGAAGCCGAGCACCTCGCCCCGCTGTACTTCAAAGGAAATGTCGTTCACGGCCCGTTTCGTGCCGAACGACTTCGCCAGATTTTGAACTTTAATCATGTGTCATGCTCCGCAAAGCTGGATTGAGCCGGTGCAATTACCGTTTCCCCGCCGGGTTGTAAAGACCTATCCCGACCCGAACGACCGACTCCAGCCACCGCGTCAAACTTTTGTTCCGAACCACGGATAAAGACCGCATAAAAAATTCCACGTTCGCTGTCAACACCACGGGCGCAAACCGGTTGCGCCCCGACGCAAATATTTTTTCTTTAGCGAACCCGACCGCCTCTTGTCAAGTGGGTCGCTGCGCGCGCAGCAATTCTCACTATGCAGAATGGGGCTGGGTGTGGCCGCGTTCAGCGAAGGCGTGCGTGCGGTCTGGCAGCGGGGCGCTGGTGTTGTCACACGATTGTAACTTGTACTTTTAGCCCCGTACCGGCATCAAGGGGCGCG
>JANNEF010000182.1:0-11552 GCA_031378375.1 Verrucomicrobiota bacterium
CGAAGCTGAACACGGTCAAGAACACCATGTTCATCCATCAGCAGTCCGGCATCGGGCTGGGCGGTTTTGAATTCAAGCTGCATCTTCCCACGCCCGGCAACGGCCAGCTTTACTTCTCCCACGACCCCAGTTATGCCGCCGCCGCCATCAGCGGATGGAATCCCACGATCAACACTTGGTACCACGTCGCCGTGACGCGCTCGGCCCGCGCGTATCAATTCTACCTCGACGGTCAGCGTCTGGATGGCCCGCAATTCGACGCCGCCCCCGTGACTGATGTGAGCGGCCCGCTGCGTATCGGCAACTACACGGAACCTTTCTACGACCTTGACGGCTTCATGGATGAACTGACGATTTACCGCCGCGCCTTGTCCGAGAATGAAATCGCCGCCATTGTCGTCGCGGGTAGCGCGGGCAAGTGCGCGCCCGTGCCGGTGAACATCGGCGCGCAGGGTGGCGGCGGGGTTGTGCGCTTACCGGAACGGTCGGTTTATTTCCTGAACGACACGCTCACGCTCACCGCGACCAACGCGCGCTACTACCGCTTCGTCGCCTGGAGCGATGGCAACACGAACAGCCAGCGCACCATCACGCTCGCCGCGAACAACGTCTTCACCGCCATCTTCACCAACTCCGTGCCGCTGGAGACGCTCACCTTCAAGCAATGGGACCGCAGCTTCGGAGGCACCGGTGATGATCGCCTGACCAGCCTGGCACCAACTAGCGACGGGGGCTACATCCTGGGCGGATATTCCTATTCCGGCGCGTCCGGGAACAAGACCAGCGGCGGCTTTGGCGGCTCTGATTACTGGGTGGTGAAAGTGGATGCCAACGGGAGCAAACAGTGGGAGACCAACTACGGCGGCACGGATTACGATACCCTCCACAGTCTCGCGCCGACGAGCGACGGAGGGTATATCCTGGGCGGGTCTTCCTTTTCTGGCGCGTCCGGGAATAAGACCAACGGCAGCTTTGGCGGCTCTGATTGCTGGGTGGTGAAACTGGATGCCAACGGGAGCAAACAGTGGGAGGCCAGTTTTGGCGGTACGGATGGCGATTACCTCACCAGTCTCGCGCCGACGAGCGACGGAGGCTACATCCTCGGCGGGTCTTCCTATTCTGGCGCTTCCGGGAATAAGACCAGTGCCAACTTTGGTGCGATTGATTACTGGGTGGTGAAGTTGGGTGCCAATGGGAGCAAGCAGTGGGAGGCCAGCTTCGGCGGCACCGATTACGATATACTCAACAGTATCGCGCCGACCAGCGACGGGGGCTGCATTCTGGGCGGATATTCCGGCACCGGCCCGTCCGGGAACAAGACCAGCGGCAGCTTTGGCGCCTACGATTACTGGGTGGTGAAGCTGGATGCCAACGGGAGCAAGCAGTGGGAGACCAACTACGGCGGCACTGATGTCGATTACCTCAACACTGTCGCCCCAATGAGCGACGGCGGCTATATCCTGGGCGGGACTACCCGTTCTGACGCGTCCGGGAACAAGTCGAGCGGCAACTTTGGCATTGATGATTACTGGGCGGTCAAGGTGGATGCCAACGGGAGCAAACAGTGGGAGACCAACTACGGCGGCACGTTCATTGATTACCTCACCAGCCTCGCGCCGGCGCGGGACGGAGGCTACATCCTGGGCGGATATTCTTCTTCGGGTGTGTCCGGGAACAAGACCAGCGGCAGCTTTGGCGGCGTTGATTACTGGGTGGTGAAGCTGGCCACCAGAGAAGCGCCAGTCGGCACGCCGGCCATTTTGGTCAACGGCCAGTTCATTCCCAACGACGCGATCACGATCAGCAATTCGGTGCTGGTCGAAATCCAGACCACGTTCGCCGACGGAACGGTTTTTTATACGCTCGACGGCTCGGACCCGGACTACGGGGCGATTTACACCGGGCCGTTCACCCTGCCGGAATCGGCGATTTTGCGCGCGGTAGCTTACAGCGCGGACTTCAGCCGATCGGGCGAAGCATCGCCCGTGGCCATCACGGTCTTAACGGAACCGCGAATCCTCATCCAGCCGGTGAGCGTAACAAGCGTCGCCGGAGAGGCGGCGATGTTCAGCGTCGCGGCGGACGGTGCCCCGCCGCTGAGTTACCAGTGGCGCAACAACGGCGTTAACCTGACGGGCCAGACGAACGCGACCTTGACGCTGCCCGGCGTGATGGTGGCGGATGCGGACGATTACTCGGTAACGGTCTCCAACGCCCTCGGCTCCGTCACCAGTTCCAACGCGACCCTCGCGGTGTTGACCCTGCCGCTGTTGATCAAGCAGCCGCCCTTCTCCACCAATGTGGTCAGCGGTTCGAGTGTCACCTTCTGCGTCATCGCGGGCGGCATGGGACCGTTTCAATACCAGTGGCGGCTCAACGGCATCAACCTCGCCGGGGCCACCGGCACCAATTACACCATCACGAACGTGCAGGTCGCCGACGGCGGCAGCTACAGCGTCGTGGTGGCCAACGCCGCCGGCACCGTCGCCAGCGCGCCGGCCCTGCTGACCATCAGTGGCGTCACCAACCTGGCGGGCAACGATCTCATCGCGCTGGCGACGCGGCTCACGGGACTGACCAACACCGTGTCGGGCAACAACACCGGCTTCACCCACGAGACCGGCGAGACCAACCACGTCGGCAAACTCGGCGGGCCCTCGGCGTGGTACAAATGGAAACCGCCCACCGACGGCATCGCCACGTTCCGCACCCTGGGCAGCGGGTTCGACACCTTGCTGGCGGTTTACACCGGCGACAGCGTCACCAACCTGATCGCGGTCGCCGCCGACGAGGATCGCGCAAATGCGACGGGCGAGCAGCGCGGTTTCCTGACGAGCGAAGTGCAGTTCCGGGCCACGACCAATGCGGACTATCGCATCGTGGTGGACGGTTACGCCGGAGCCGCCGGCTATTTTGTCCTGAATTGGAATCTGGAGATCACGCCCGACCCGCTGCCGCTGATCACCAACCAGCCACAAAGCCGGACGGTGCGCGCGGGCACGAATGTCATGTTCACCGTGGGCGCGACGGGCGCGGGGCTGACCTACCAGTGGTATTTCAACGGCAATGCCATTCCCGGAGCCAGCGGCACCCATCTGACGCTGGCCAACGTGCACGACGGAAACGTGGGCTACTACTTCGTGCGGGTCGCGAACGGCAATCAGCGCCAGGCGCAAAGCGCGACGGCGGTGCTGGAGTTTGGGCCCAACCCCAATGTGCAATCCGTCGGCAAGTTGCAGGATTTGTTTTTGGGTTTGAGCAATCAATTCGGGCTGGGACCGCGGGCGGCGTTGGGCGGAATTTCGGGAGGACCGATCCTCGTGCAACCGGGGTTGCCCGATTCGCAGACGTTGAACAATTCGGAAGGGGGCCCCGCGCCGCCGGGCAGCCTTTCGTGCGGCGGCATCTTCGGATCCACGCGGTGGCAATATCTGGGCACGGAGGCGTCCGGTCTGCGATTGGTGCTGACCGCCACGAGCGCCAGTTTTGACACGGTCATCAACGTTTATGCATCCGAGAATCCACCGTTCACGCCGTTCATTTTCCAGACGTGCGGGGTGAGCGAACCGGGCGCGCGCCGGAGCCGGGTGGAGTTCCCGGCCACGCCCAACCTGATCTATGCGATCGCGGTGGACGGCATTGGCGGCGGGGTCGGCAACATCGATTTCCATTGGGTGCTGGGCCTGCCGCCTGATCCGGCGGCCATCACTCTCAGCCCGCCGCCGGGACGTCGCGCGGCCCGCCTGCGAGAAAGAGTCTTCTGGAAGGTCGCCGATTCCACGGCCATCCCGCCGCCGCAATTTCAATGGCGGAAAGACAACCAACCGCCCGCGGGCGAGACCGGCGACGTGCTGGCCTTGAATAGGGTTCAGCCGGAACACGCCGGCAACTATTTCGTCGTCGTCAGTAACCAGCTTGGCGCGGTGACGCTGGATGCGGGTTCGCTCGTGGTGTCGTCATCGGAGAGTGTTCTGGCTGGAGCGGCGTTCGACACGAATGCCGAGGGATGGAACGTGGGGGCAGGCGCGACCAGCCCCGTCTTTTCTCCGAGCGGCGGGGTTGCCGGCGGCTATCTCTCCGCCACGCGCACGACTGCCGGTCCCTGCTGGTACTGGCTCGCGCCGGCGACGTTCCGGGGCAACCAGTCCGCCACCTACGGCGGTTGGATCGAATTTGATCTCCAACAATCCTCCAGCGATGTGCCGCCCGCCGACACGCGCGACATCATCCTGCGGGGCGGCGGACTGGAACTGTTCTTTGACCGCGCCCGCGAGCCGGGAATGCCCTGGCAATCTTACAAGGCACTGTTGGACGAGACCAAAGGCTGGGTGAACCTCACCACCGGGCTGCCGCCCACGCGCCGCCAGATGCTCACCGTGCTTTCGAACCTCACCGAAATTCTTCTCCGTGCCGAATGCAGTTCGTCACCCGGTGTCGGCGGTCTCGACAGCGTCGCGCTGGTGTCGGTGCCACCGCGCGTGGCCGCCAGGATGAGCGGAAACACCTTGCTGATCGAATGGCCGGCGTGGGGCTTCAACTACCAGTTGGAATCCGCCACCACCCTCTTCCCGCCCGACTGGCAACCCGCCGAAGAGGTTCCCGTCATCGTGAACGACATGAAAACCGTCA
Organism: Verrucomicrobiota bacterium; assembly: GCA_031378375.1. Taxonomy (GTDB): domain Bacteria; phylum Verrucomicrobiota; class Verrucomicrobiia; order Limisphaerales; family JANNEF01; genus JANNEF01. The sequence goes on from JANNEF010000182.1 coordinate 4,630, forward strand.
CGCCCAACCTCTCGACCAGCACCCGGCGTTACTACCGGCTGCTCAATGTCTCGCCGTAGAACCGGAAGACGTCCGCTCGCGCGCCCGGCATCGAGGGCGAAGTCAAAGCCAGCAATACTGGCGCGCGATCACGTCGAAGAATCAGGTTGTCTTTCAAAACCGGATCGGCCATAGTTCATCCGAACCCAGACAACGACCGGTGACGGTGTGGCCTTGACCTTATGTGTGTAAAAACTTTGCTCTCCTGGACCCTTGGCCTTCTGCTTGCGGGTGAACTCGCCACCGCGCTCCGCGCCGCCGACCATGTCATCATCACCGAATTCATGGCGGTGAACGACACCACGCTGGCCGATGAGAACGGCAATTTCCCCGACTGGATCGAGATTTACAACGCCGGCACCAGCGCGGTGAATCTCAACGGCTGGTTCCTCACCGACTCGCCCGGCAACCCGACCAAGTGGCGTTTCCCCGTGACCAACCTCAATGTTAACACTCACCTCATCGTCTTCGCGTCAGGCGATGACCGCAAGATCACGGGGCGCACGCTGCACACCAACTTCCGCCTCGACGGCGACACTGGCTATCTCGCGCTCGTCAAACCCGACGGCACCAACCTCGCCTCCGCACATGCTTACACGGCGCAGGTCGCGGGCATCTCCTACGGCTTTCCGGCGCGGCAGGTGGGCACCAATCTGGTCGCCGCCGGTGCGTCCGCACGGTTCCTCGTGCCGGCGAACGACTCGCTGGCCCAAAGTTGGGTGAACCCCAGTTTCGCCGATGGGGCATGGACGCCAGCCACGCTCGGTGTGGGTTACGAATCCGCCGCTCCCGTGCAGATCGCTCCCGTGCAGATCGCCGACTCGGCAGCCGAGTTCAGTGGCACGCAGGGTGGCAACGGCTGGTTCTACGGTTACTGGGACCGGAAGGCAGACGCGGACGGATATTATGATCCGTCGAACTTCACGCAGTTTCCGCGCCTCGGCGCGGCGTGGAGCACGACGAATTTCTGGACGGGCGCGATCTGGGATTGGTTCAATGGCAATCCGCCGTGGACGGAACTCACCAGCACCGGCGGCCACCCGGCGGGTGACAACGGTGTCCCAGCGGCCGCAATACATTGGGCCATCCGCCGCTACGTGTGCGAAAGCAACGGCCCGGTGCGCCTCACGGGCACGCTGGCTTGCAGCGGCACCAACGGCACTTGCGGGGACGGCGTCATCGGGCGCATTTACGTGGACGGCGCGCAGGTGTTCGCACAACCCGTGTTCAACACGAGCATCGGCTACTCGCTGCTGGTGCCGGCGAACATCGGTTCGATCATTGATTTCGTGATCGATCCCGGCGCGGCGAACAACGGCTCCTGCGATTCGACTACGTTCACCACCGTCATCCGCACGGCGGGTGGCGCAACGCCGGTGGCGGATTCAATGGCCGAATGGTCTTACACGGGAACCCAGGGCGAGAAGAGCTGGTTCTACGGCTACTACAACCGCAGCAACGACACGGTGGCCGGCTATCAAGCCAGCAACTTTGTCGCGTTTCCCAGCGGCGGCGGCCCGCAGAGCGCCGCCAACTTTTGGAACGGCGAGTCGTGGGACTGGTTTGAGGGCGACCCGCCGTGGACGGAGGTCGGCCAGGTGTTCACTTACCCGAATATCCTCACGAACAGCTTCAGCGACAAAGCAGACGAACACTGGACGGTGCGCAGGTGGGTGAGTGAAGTCAGCGGCACGCTGATCGTGGACTGGCACCTGGCCAAGCGCGACGTGACGGGCGGCGGCGTAACCGGGACCGTTTACCAAAACGGTGTGTCGCGCGACACCGCTACCGTCGGCGGTGCTGACTTCGCGGGCGTCACCCGCACCATCACGATTGCCAACGTAGCCGTGGGCGACTTCATTGACTTCACAGTCGCGCCGGGCGCAGACGCGATTGGCGACGGCAGCTTTCTCAACGCCGTCATTCACGGCACGGGGAATCTGTCGAACCAGATCACATCGAACCTGGAAGCCGCGATGCGCAACGTGAACTCGACGCTGTATCTGCGCGTGCCGTTCACGCTCGATGATCCCTCCGGCTTCAACGCGCTCACGCTGGGGATGAAATTCGACGACGGTTTCCTCGCCTATCTCAACGGCGTGCAAATCGCCACGCGCAACGCGCCGCTTTCCCCGCAGTGGAACGACGCCGCCACCGCCGCGCGCCCGGACGTGGACGCAACCCAGTTCGAGGAATTCAACCTCACCAATCTCCGCGACCTGCTGCAGACCGGCGCGAACGTGCTGGCCATCCACGGACTCAACGCCAGCGTGGGCGACGGCGACTTCCTGCTGCTGCCGGAACTGCGCGCCGCGCGCCCGCTGCTGGACGTGAACACGCGCCATTATTTCTCCGCGCCGACGCCCGGTTTCGCCAACGGCACGGGCAACACCAATCTGGGGCCGGTGATCGTGGACATCAAACACACGCCCGACATGCCGGCGGACAACCAGGATCTCGTCATCACCGCGCGCGTGCGGCAGACGTTCAATAACGTGACCAACGTCACGCTGCGTTACCGCGTGATGTACGCCGCCGAGACCAGCGTGTTGATGCTGGACGACGGCGCGCATGGCGACGGAGCGCCGGGCGACGGCGTGTATGGCGCGACCATTCCGAACAACCTTTCGACCAACGGCCAGATGGTCCGCTACTATGTCACCGCCACCGACTCAAACAACAAGCTCACGCGCCAGCCGCCCTACGAGGACACGGTGAACTCCTCGCAGTATTTCGGAACCGTGGTGGCGAATCCGGCGCTGACAAATCAGATGCCGGTCTTGCACTGGTTCATCCAGAACGCCGGCTCCGCGGACTCCGACGCAGGCTCGAAGGCGTCGATCTATTTCCTCGGGGAATTCTACGACAACGTCAGCATGAACCTTCACGGCCAGTCCAGCCGCGGGTTTCCCAAGAAGAGCTACGACATTGATTTCAACCCCGACCACCATTTCCTCTACGACCCGAACGAACGCCGCGTGGACGACGTAAACATGCTCAACACCTACCCCGACAAGGCGCACATGCGGAACATGCTTTCCTACGAGACGCATCGCGACGCCGGGCCGCGCTCGCCCTACCACTGGGTTGTGCCGGTGCGCGTCCAAACGAACAGCACCTTCTGTGGCGACTGGCATCTGGTGGAAAACGGCGACGACAATTACATCCGACGCATCGGACGCGACCGCAACGGCGCGCTTTACAAGATTTACAACACGGACAACTCCCCGGCCAGCACGCCGGCCCACCAGAGCACCGTGGACGGCGCGGAGAAAAAGACCCGCCGCAACGAAAACAAGGACGACCTGACGACCTTGCTCACGACACTGGGCGCTCCCAGCACGGGCGACAGCGCGGCCCGGCGGAATTATTTGTACGACAACGTGGATGTCTCCGAGGTGGCCAATATGCTCGCCGCCATGTTTCACACCGGCAACATTGATTGCTGCCACAAGAACTACTACGTCTATCGCGACACCGAGGGCGACGGCGAATGGGAGATGATGCCGTGGGACGTGGACTTGAGCTTCGGCCGCAACTGGCGCGGCGCGTGCAGTTGCTACTGGGACGACCAGATGTACTGGGACAACGACCTGTTTGTTGGCGGCAACGCCCGGGTGCCCGGTGCCATCTTCAACACTCCAGCCTTGCGCCAAATGTACCTGCGCCGAGTCCGCACGCTGATGGACACGCTGCTCCAGCCCACGAACACGCCACCGGCGGAGCGCATCTACGAAAAGCGCATTGACGAATTGGTCACGTTCATGGCCCCGGACGCCGCGCTCGATCTGGCCAAGTGGGGCACCTGGGCCACGGCGGTGATCGGCCCCATCCCGACAACGGATCCGAATTACCAGTCCCTCCGCCACGCCGCCGACATCATCAAGACCAACTACCTGCCGCAGCGGCGCAACGCCCTGTTCACCCGCAACTCGGCCATCGGCGGCTCCAGCGAAATCCCCAACGCCCAGCCGACCAACGTCGTCATCTTCGTCAATTCGCTCGAATTCAATCCCCCCTCCGGCAACCAGGCGGAGGAATACATCGAACTGCGCAACACCAACACTTTCTCCGTGGACATCTCCGGCTGGAAGCTGTCCGGCGCGGTGCAACACACCTTCCAGGGCGGCGTCGTGCTCGTCGCCAACAGCTCGCTTTACGTCGCGCCAAACAAGCGGACGTTCCGCGCCCGCGCCACCGGACCGCGCGGCGGGCAGGGGCTTTACATCGAAGGCCCGTATGACGGCCAGCTCTCCGCGCGCGGCGAGCCGATCATCCTCACCGACACGAGCGGGCGCGGCGTGACCACGAACAACTACACCGGCAACCCCACTCCGGCGCAGCTTTACCTGCGCGTCACCGAAATCATGTATCACCCGCCAATCCCGCCGCCGGGTGGCACGAATGCAGTGGATGACTTTGAATACCTCGAGTTGAAGAACATCGGCCCGACGAACCTGAACCTCACCGGGGTCCACTTCCGCACGGGGATTGAATTCTCCTTCACCGGCAGCGCCGTCACCAATCTCGGCCCAGGTCAGACGGTGCTGATCGTGAAGAACCTCGCCGCCTTCACCGCGCGCTACGGCGGCGGCTTCAACCTCGCCGGCGAATATATCGGCTTCCTCGACAACGGCGGCGAGAATCTGAGCCTCTACGACGCGGTCGGCGAGAAGGTCCAGGACTTCACGTTCGACAACGACTGGTATCCGATCACCGCCGGACCGGGCGCGTCGCTCGTCATCATTGACGACACCGCGCCGTGGGACTCGTGGGACTTGAAGGCCAGTTGGCGGGCCAGCGCCCGCGACTTCGGTTCGCCCGGCCAGTCGGACCCGGTGCCGACTCCCTTCGTGGCCGTGCGCGTGAACGAAGTGCTCACCCACACCGACGACCCGCTCAAGGACTCGGTCGAGCTTTACAACCCCACCGGCACCAACGCGGACCTCGGCGGCTGGTTCCTCACCGATGATTTCACCGATCCGAAAAAGTTTCGCGTGCCCAACGGTACCGTCGTGGCGGCGGGCGGCTACCTGGTTTTCAACGAAACCAACTTCAATCCGAACCCCGGCGTGCCGCCGAGCTTCTCGTTCAGCGCGAAGGGCGACGAGGCGTATCTGTTCTCCGGCGACGGCACGAACATCACCGGTTACTTCCACGGTTACACCTTCGGCGCGGCGGAGAACGGCGTGTCCTTCGGGCCGTACGTGACCAGCCAGAGCGAGGAGCACTTCGTGGCGATGGAAACCCTCACGCTCGGCGCGACCAACTCCGGCCCCAAGGTCGGCCCGCTGGTCATCAACGAAATCATGTACCACCCGCCCGACCTCGCCGGCGGCGTGGACAACCAGGCCGACGAGTTCATCGAGTTGTTCAACATCACCGGGGCCACGGTGTCGCTGTTCGACACGAACCACAGCACGAACACCTGGCGACTGCGCAGCGCAGTGGATTTTGACTTCCCGCCGGGCATCACTCTCGCCGTGAGCAACTATCTGCTCATCGTCAGCTTCGACCCCACCAACACCGGCCTGCTCACAGCCTTCCGCTCGAAGTTCGGCGTGCCGGCGATGGCGCAGGTGCTCGGCCCCTACAGCGGCAAGCTCGACAACAGCGGCGGGAGCGTGCGCCTGTACAAGCCCGATTCACCGGAAGCCGCAGACGTGCCCTACGTGCTTGTGGACCGGGTGGATTACGCGGACGTTCCCCCGTGGCGAATCACGGCGGATGGCCTCGGTTCTTCGCTCCAACGCGAGATTTCCTCCAACTACGGCAACGATCCCGTCAACTGGATCGGGGCGGGACCGAGTGCGGGTGCTCCGCGCCCCGCCGGCACACCGCCAACCATCACGATGCAACCTGCGGACGCGACCGTCATTGCGTTCAACCCCGCGAGTCTGACCGTGAGCGCCACCGGCACGCCGCCGCTCACCTACCTCTGGCGCAAAGGCGAGAATAACGTCGCCTGGTCCGAGAACCCGACGCTCACTTTTGCCAGCGTCCAGCCCGGGGACGCCGGCACGTACTCGGTGGTGGTGATCAACAGCACCGGCGATGCCCAAAGTTCCAATGCGACGCTGACCGTGTTGATCCCCGCCAGCATCACCGCGCAACCCGCGACCCAGACGATCGTGCAAAGCAACAACGTCACCTTCACCGTCGCGGCGACGAGCACCACGCCCATCACCTACCAGTGGCGTTACAACAGCGCGATTCTCCCGAACGCCACCAACACCTCGCTCACCATCTCCAACGTCCAGCCATCGGACGCCGGGAATTACGACGTGGTGTTGACGGACGGAGTCGGGCCGGTCACCAGCGTCACGGCGGTCTTGACCGTCATCGTCCGCCCGACGATCCAGCAGCACCCGACGCCGACCAACCAGGTCGTGGTGGTCGGCGGCACGGCGACGCTGACGATGAGCGTGTCCAACAATGCCACGTTGCCGATGAGTTTCCGCTGGCGGCGCGGAGGCACCTCCGTCACCAACATCATCATCAACTCGCACACCTGCGTGCTGACGCTGCCAAACATCCAGGCGGTCAACGGAGGCACCTGGACCTGCGTGCCCACCAACCTTGCCGGCACGATGCTGAATTTTATCGGCCAGGCGCAGCCCGGCCTGAGCCTCGCGGGCGTGATCACCGTGATCACGCCGGTGGCCATCACCCTCCAGCCGACCAACCGCGTAGTGGACGCCGGCAGCAACGTCACCTTCAACGCCGCCGCCAGCGGCACCGCGCCCATCGGCTACCAGTGGTGGTTCAACGGCACCAACCGCCTGGCCAACGCCACCAACACCAGACTGAACCTGACCAACGTGCAACTGAGCAATGACGGCGCGTACACGCTGGTGGCAACCAACGCAGGCAGTGCGGCCACC
>JANNEF010000192.1:0-1766 GCA_031378375.1 Verrucomicrobiota bacterium
ATAATTTTTGCGTGCTCCTGGTTGAAGGTTATTCGTTGCCGCCGCCGAGACTACCTCATGCTCCGAAACCGCGCAATACGGCAAACACGCGCTGTCTCGACTCCATGAAAATGTCCCCTTTGTAACTCGATGAAAATGTCCCCTTTTGGGCGGGGTTGCGATAGCAACTCCCGGCCAAAACATGGAGACATTAACGATGAGTCGGAAAGAACGGGATCGGTTGACGATCCTGACGCGAGTGAAGCAACAAGTAATGACGCTGGTGGTGGCGGCGGGGCTGATGGGTTTGGGTTACCGCCAGGCCAAGCGCGTGTGGCGGCGGTATCAAGCGCACGGCGATGCCGGACTGGTGCATCGGTCGCGCGGGCAGCCCAGTGAGCGGCGCACGGCGCCGGAAGTGCGGGCGCGGATTCTGGCGCGCTATGATCAACGGTATGCCGGTTTCGGGCCGACGTTGGCGGCGGAGTATCTGGCGCGGGCGGATCGTCTGGTGGTGGATCACGAGACGTTGCGGCGGTGGCTGATCGCCGCGGGGACGCGCACGGTGCGCCGGCGGCGGCAGCGGCACCGGCAATGGCGCGAACGCAAAGCGTGCCTGGGCCAGATGGTGCAACTGGACGGGTCGCACCACGACTGGTTCGAGGGTCGGCGAGCCAAGTGCGTGCTAATGGTGATGGTGGACGAGGCGACCGGGCGGCTGTGGGCACAGTTCTTCGAGGCGGAAACCACGCGCGCCAGCTATGACGTGCTGGAAGGCTGGGTGCGGCGGCACGGACTGCCGCGCAGCCTGTATGTGGACCGGGACAGCATCTACCGGTGCGAAGGGCTCGGCAGCGTGGCCGAGCAACTGGCGGGAAAAGCACCGCAAACGCAGTTTGGCCGGGCGATGGCGGCGTTGGCCGTGGAACTGATCTTGGCGAACAGCCCGCAAGCCAAAGGCCGGGTGGAACGGATGAATGGCGTGCTCCAAGATCGGCTGGTCAAGGCGCTGCGGCTGGCCGGGATCAACGATCTGGAAAGCGCCAACCGCTTTTTGGTGGAAACGTTTCTGCCGGCGTTCAACCGGCAGTTCAACGTGCTGGCCGCCAGTGCCGCCGACGGGCATCGCGGCGTGCCGCGGGCGCTGGACGAAGTGTTGAGCTGGGAGGCCGCGCGAGTGGTGCAACGGGACTGGACCGTGGCGAGCGAAGGCCGGTGGTATCAACTGGACCGGCAACATGAGGCGTTGAGCCTGGCGGGGAAGAAAGTGATCGTGCGCACGTTACGAGACGGACGGGTGCAACTGGTGCATCGGGGCCAGAAACTGAAGTGGCGCGCACTGTCCGGGCGCCCGGCGCGCGCCCCGCGCCCACCCGTGCCGAGGGCAGCGGTAGCGGTGGCGCCCCCGGCGGCCGACCATCCGTGGCGGCGCTTTGGGGGAGCGGTGGGGCGGGAATACTGGCGGGGGATCCAGCGGCGGCGATCCGAAGTCACAGGCGCGCCTATTCGTGGCGGCGGGGGCGAGTCCGTGACGCGGTGGCGACCGGCGGCGACGCGAGCTGGAACTCGCAAGCCCGTCGCCGCCGCTCGCCCCGCCGCCACGAATAAACGGCGCGGTCACGCGCTCAGTGGAACGAGAAAAGGGGACATTTTCTCGTGAGTTAAATAGGGGACATTTCTAAAGAGTTTTGACAAGGTCATTCAGCGGCGACTCTTGTCCTAACCCGTGCTGCTGGGACCGTAGCAACTCCAGGGTTTCAATGCGCCGAATGTAAGGATGCGGGTTG
>JANNEF010000194.1:0-12596 GCA_031378375.1 Verrucomicrobiota bacterium
AGACATGAAAAAACACCCCGCAAAATCACCTCGGAGAGATGCGTTGCCGCGCGTGAGAAAAAAATCGCCGCCCCAACCGCCCCTTTCCGCCCGGCCACCCAGTCGGTAACGATTCAGGCTTCCAGGACTTTCTGAGATCGGTGGTTGACATTTTGGAGCGAGGCTTCAAAATCAGATCGGATTCGGGTGACAGAACGTTTCTTCAGCGGGGTTCTTCACCCCCACCTCCTTGGCGTCTGTTGCCCGAATCCATAAATTTTCTTCTTCCCGTGACTTAGCCGTTGACTTGAAGGATGCCTTCTCCTAATCTCTCGGTCCCCGATAGCGGGGGCGTAGCTCAATTGGTTAGAGCGCTGCCCTGTCACGGCAGAGGTTACGGGTTCGAGCCCCGCCGCTCCCGCCACTTTTCTCGATCCTTGTCCCTTGGCGGCAATTCTCTCCGGAATGGCGGATTTGCCGGGAACAGGCTTGAATAGGTCGGAAGTGGCGTGGAGTCCGCCACTTGTGGGCTTCTGACGCAGAAATTCGTTCTCCGGATTAGACGGCAGAGATCACCGGAATAGGATTCATCGCTTCCAAACCCATCCACCTGACTGAGTTTTTGCATGGTTGCGCATGATGCACTTGCAAAAGTTTGGAAGTCTCGTTTTTCTAAACCGGAGAAGATTGCCGCTAAACTGAGCAACACAACCTTTTGGCTAAAAACCGGGATTCCAACCTGAATCGGGCTTCCTACCTCGAAGTCGGAAACCGCAAACCTTCCCTTCATCCGCGACGCCCTCGCGGGCGCGTCGCGCCCCATCCGCCACCTCGACGCTTGGGAAAACTGGGGGCTATTCCTCCCAGTTGAAATCAGGAAAGGCCGCCTGAACTTCCTCGACGGTGAGTGGTTCGCCAGACTCCAACGCGCGTTCCATCATCCCAACGAAGCGGAGGTCGGTCATAATCCCCGGATGCGCGAGGCCGTCGGTGTCACCAAAGCGGGCGGCGTAGCGTTCGTAGATGGCACCGATGTCATCAAGCGTCATAGCGTGAACTCGTTTTTGACGGCGCTCCTGGCTCGGCCAGCGGATCGATGCCCGCCGCGAGCGCCCGGTCGTCATCCGTCAACGGCTTCCCGTCCAACCGGCGCGGTGGCTCGCCGTCCGATGGCAAGACCAATAGCCCCTCCTCAATTACCTCTTCGCGGAAGGGCGGGCCGAAAAGTTCCTCCGCATGGGCGGGAGTCAACGGCACGCCCGATTTCACCGCCTCGGCCAGCGCGGCAATGAACCGGCTCTCGCCCAGGCGGTCGGGGGAGATCAATTCTTCGGCGTGTTCGTCTCCGAACGCGACGGCGTACGCCCCTATGATCTCGATTGTTTGATCGGTCGTCATCGTTTCATGGTTCCCGCGCGATGCGCGCTTCCGGATGTGCCGCCCGGATGAGCGCCGCTTCCTCGTCAGTCTCCGCCACCCATTCGTTCGTGTCCGTGAGATAAACGAACGCCTCCGCTTCCGTCCCCGGCGCGGCATCAATAGTGCGGATCGTGACGAACTCCAGCCGCCCGTCGGGAATCCACGCCGGGATCGGCGGCGCTCCCGGCTCGGCCAGCGGATCGATGCCCGCCACGAGCGCCCGGTCATCATCAGTCAACGGCTTCCCATCCAAGCGGCGCGGTGGCTTGCCTTCCGATGGCAGGATCAAAATCCACTCGGCAGGCGTGCAAAACCGTTGGAATCGTTCTGGTGTCATACCCTCAAAGGTCAACTCTCTGCCCGTGCGCCGTCAAGCCCGCCGCCGAAACAAATCCGCCGGCCAGGCCCATGTCGGCGCTGGCCACGACCAGCCCAAACCACCGCCCCGCCCGCGCGCCGACAGGTCCGCGCCCAAAATAAAAACCGCCGACCTGATTGCCCAGGCCGGCGGTGTTCCAAGGACACTGCCGTTCAACGCGCCCCTCGGCGGTAATGTATCTCTATTTCCTTCCTCAGTTCGGACGGCATTTCCCTCAGTTTCGCGGCTACGTAAAACCGCGCCGCCTGCCGCAAGTCCAACGGCACGACGCGCTCATGCGCCTCATAGGCGATCACAAAGCGGCCGTTCCTTACCTGCCTCTGCGCTCTGTGTGCCGCGCAGAGCGCGTCAACTGGCTGGTTGCGCCACCGGGCGGTGAGTGACGAATGAAGTAAGTAGAAGCGCCCGTCCGCCGTCTTCACCAAAAACGGGGTTGGCTCATCCAGTTCTTTATCCATCTGAAAGGCGATCTGTTTGTCGCCACTCGCGGGCACCAGCGCGGAGCGCCGCGCTTTGACCGCCGGGCGGACTTCACTTGCCGGCTGGCTCTGGTGCCCGGCCCCGTTGAGTTTAACGCGCGGCTTCATGACACCCTCCCCGTGGTCCGCAACTGGCGGACGTAAGCGAAGGCCGCGTCGTGGGCCGCATTGAGGCGGTCTCGCACCCCATCAGTGATGCTCACCAGGCCCGCCGCGATCTGTTCGTCTTTCAGTGTGGGTGAACCCTCCAACAGGGACACCAACCGCTCGGAGAGCAGGTGCAGCAGCGCGGAGACTTCCGTCACGCTGCGGTCCAGTTCAAGCATTGGATACCGTGGCTCCGGTGCCGCCGCGATTTCCGGACGGGCCGGCCCCGGAATGGCAACCACCGGTTCAGCCGTAGTTGCTGCTTGATTATTTGTTCCGTTTGGGTGAGGCTTTGTGCGGCCTCGATTTTGGATTTTCATTAGCTTGTCTGTCCTTTGTCTGGGTCTTCCGCGCCGCCGGTGCATCAACACCTGTGGCGCTTTTTTGTTGGTTCGCTTCTTCTGCTGTGACCCAAGCCAGCAGTTTGAAGGCTACCTCGGCCCGCGGCTCAATGTTCGCGAGCCACTCACTGACCCGCGAACGCGGAACGCCGAGAAACTTCGCCAGCTTGCCCTTGCTTCCCGGCTTGGTTGTCACCGCTCGAACTCGCTCTCGCAACTCTGTCAGTGTTACAGGCACGGACCTACTGTTTACGCTTTCACGGAACTTGTCAAGAAGCTTTTCCAGTCGGCCTTCAGCCATCGCTTCCAACAGCGCGTGCGAGGCGTTCAGCATTCCGTCGTAATATTCGGAGCGTAGATGCTCAGGCAGGCGGGCCAGCGTTGACCGCGCTTCGTTACCGATGATTTCGGCGCGGAAATCCGCTTCTGTTTGCCCCAGCTTGGGCCACATAAAAAACTTCAACTGAGTTGGCGACGCATCGGCGGGGGGCATTCCCATCCCCGGATCAACGCGGTCCATTCGCTGCTCGATCTCAGATCGTAGGCGAGTTTCGTAAACTATCGAGAATAGCATTCGCCCTTTAATTACAGCCTCAAACGCCGCTGTTGCGGCGAAGTAGCCGGGCATCGGGGACTTCCCGGTTGCAAGCCATCTCTGGCTCACATCGAACCGCTGACACACCGCGCGTGCCACGGCGTAAGGCACCGGCACGCGCCCGTACTCGTAACTTGCCAGGCGCAAGACCGGAATGCCGATGAACTCCGCAAAGGCCACGCGACTGAGCCGCGCGGCTTTGCGCACCTCACGCAAGCGCCGACAGACGGCGCGCTCGGATTCTGGTACGGGATTCTTTCGGGCCACGCCGCAATTCTGCCCCGGAAATTATTTTAAGAAAAGGCTTGCAAGACTATCTTATTAAGAGATTCTAAGCACAGAGTTTGGGCCGAAGAAATCTTCCCCGTCCTCTCGGTCTTCCCCGCCTTCCCTTCACCGGGTAGCGGGGCCGTGAGAGAAATAACTTGTCTGCGCCGCCCGTTTTCAATGCGGCGGGCGGACGGCGGTGACAGAAAACCAATGCGCGTCAGTGGGCGGTTCCGGTCGAAAACCCGGGCCGCGCCACCGGCGGGCAAATTTTTTATGACGAAAGTAAAAAGCCACGTAAGCGCCGAACAGCGCCGCGCCTCTCGCGAGATTGCGCGGGCGGCGTTCGCGGCGGCTGGCGTCACGCCGGAGCAGGTCCGGGAAAAGCTCGGACTGGCGGCGGGAACCTTTGCCCGCGAGCTACACTCCGGTTTTCCATGTGGGCCGCTGCGCGACCGAATCGAAGCGGTGCTTGAGTATCGCACGATCTGGTCGGATGCCGACACGGTCCACCTGCGCGCCCGGTGCGCGCGCGAGCAGGGGTTCGATCCCATGCTGCAGATTTTGTCCGAACTCAAGCAGCACGCTCCCCGGTTCGGCGTCACGGCGCTGGATTTCTCCCGTGGCCGCCGGGAGGTCTGCGCCAAAATTCTTCAACACATCGCTGCGACTCCACCCAAATGAAACTGAATTTTATGAGCAAACCCAAACGCCCTGACGCCGCCCGCCAACTGACTCCCTGGCTGGCCGGCGCGATGGACCAGAACCGCGCGGACCACGCCGCGCTCACCAAACAACTCGAAAGCTGGCGGGCCGACCGCGAGAAGCTGAAAGCCACATGGCGGGCCGGCGACGAGTCATCAATCGCTTCCGCCCCGCTCACCGACAGCAAAATCCGTTTTGCCGAGGAACGTCTGCCCGCCATTGACGAGGCTTACGTCCGCCTGGGCGACGAACTGCGGACGCTCCGCGGCGCCGCCGCCGATTTGCTGCTCGCCGGTTTGGACGTGTTTTTCGACGAGGAAACCGCCTCGCGTCTTCTCCAGGAAGTTTGGTCGCGCTCAAACTGGGGCCGGTTTCTCGGCAACGACAACGGCACGGGCGGCGTGCTCTTTGGGCTGGTGGACGCGCCGTTCATGCCGATGGATCACCAACTCGGCACATTGGGCTTCGCGCCCACGTGGCGCGGCTATGCGAACCAAATTGCCACGGGTGAAAAGGCGCTCGCCAAGTTCCGGGCGGAAAATCCGCAGGTCGTCGCTGCCGCCGAAAAAGCCGCCGCCGAGCAAGCCGCCTGAGCCTGGCCATGAAAGTTTTCAACGTCACCTCGGCACTTCTCCTCGGCGCTGATGGCCGCGTGCGCGGCCTCGCCACTCTCACCGCCCGCGCGCCCGGCGCTGGCACCGGAGACGCGGGCGAACTGCGCGGCCTGGCGCGGGCCATCGCCGCGCACCGGCGCGCACCGGCCCTGAGCGGTGCCTCCAGCCGGCTTCTGTTTTTCTCCGCGCTGACTGGCGACACGCGCGGCGACATGTTGATCTCCGATCTCGCCCGCGAACTTTCGCTCCCCGCCACGGCGAGACCTGAAGAAATTCTCCAGACGCTCATCGGGAGCAACAGCCGCCCGGATGAATTGACCTGGTCGGAACTCGGCGTGGCTCTGGGCCTGCCGCCCGGCGAAATGAGCGGCAAGGTTTACGAAGAGCTGCGGAAGCAAACGAAACGTGACCAGCCGCTCGGCTGGGACGATGCCGCGCAGATGCTTGGCCTGCCGTCGGATGCCTCGCGCGCGGAAATTTTGCAAACCTGGCGATTGCGGATAGCTGGCGCGGGTACGCAGACCGTGGCGTCCACCGTGGCGCTTTCCGCCGACACACCGTCGCCGGCAGCGGCGGGCCTCACCGGACTGGCCCGCGCCATCGCTGCCCACAACCGGGAGCGGGTTGGCCAGTGATGAATCACGGCCTGTCATTTTCAAATTTCGCGGGCGGGTTGGGTCACGCCGCTCGCGTGGTTGGTGCGCGCGGCGGTGTCACGACTGCCGCGCGCATTTCTTCCTCACCTGGGGCTGCGGGCGAAGGCTCGGCGAAGAAAGAATCGCGCGTGGCCGGGGTGAGGGCGGACGTTTTGTGATCTGATGACAACCGAAACCCCATCCCCCGTGCCGCCGCCGCGCCCGCGCCGCCGCGTCCGCCGCGTCCGCAGGCTGCGCTTCCGCCTGCCCGCGCGGGAACAGCTTGCGCTGTTGGATCTGCCCGCCGTCGCGGACTTCATTGAGGGGCGCCGCCGCGAGGTCATCGTCAACCTCGCCGAAAAACTTATTGCGGCAGGCGGATCGCAAAACCGCACGGCTGCGTTGCTCAACGTTCCAGTTGTGACCCTGTTCGCCTGGCGAAAGCGATTCCGTGAGGGCGGCGCGGAGGCCTTGATTCCCCGCCGCAGGGAAGGCGGACGCCGCCCGGCACCGGGCAAGCCGCGTCCGCCGCTGCCTTGCAGCATTCAGATTTATTTGCGCGCCGCCTGACGCCATGTCGAAATCCATTTCTCACTCCCGCGCGCAGCCGGCGAAGCCTTCGCCCGCGTCCCGCGTGCCGGTCGCGGCGGCGTTCAACCCCGTGGTGTTCACCCCCACGATCAAAGTCCCGCAACCCGGCGGCGGCGTGCTGGTGAAGGCGGGCGAGCCGGTGGTGTTGAACGGCGACGACGAGATCGGCGTGTGCGAAGCCGCGCGCATCATCGGCTGCCATCACAATTCCATTTACCGCTACCTGGACGAAGGCTTGTTGCGGGCCGGCGCGGACTGGCGACAGGTTGCGCCGGGCAAAAAGTATTTCCTCAAACGCGCGGCGGTCCTGCGGTTGAGTCAAAGACTGACGGGCAACGGGCCGGAACACCTCACCGCCGCCCCGGAGCGAAACCAGCAACGCGCTGGAATGCCCCAGGACGCGCCGCGAAGGACGGAAGGCTGTTTGCCCGCCTCCGCACGTTCCGACGCGCTGGCGGTACCCGCGAAGCTCCGCGAGAAGCCTTGTAGTTCGGCGCGGGCAAACCACTCCGCCGCCAATTCAAGCCTTTAACCCGGAAACTATCTAACTTATGCCCGCTGGAGTTTTACAATTTGCGCTCGGCCTCAGTGGCGGGAATTTCACGGGCGTTGCCCAACGGGCGCAAGGGGCCATCACGGGACTCGTCGGCAGCAGCGCGCGGCTTACCGGCGTGGGCGCGGCGCTGGGCGGCCTGGCCGGCGGCTTCTCGCTCGTGAGTGGCGTGATGGACTCCATCGGGCGCGGCGATGCGCTGTTCAACCTGAGCAAACGCACGGGCCAGAGCGTCGGCGATCTGTTCAAACTCCAGGAAGCCTTCAAGGCCGTGGGGTTGGACCCCGGCCAGGTCTCGCCCGCCATCCTCGCCATGCAACGCGCGCTTGGCGGCGTGAACGAAAACGGCGAGCCGACCGCCGAAGTCTTCGATCAAATCGGACTGTCCATCGCCCAACTCAAAGGCATGGACGCGCCCGCGCAATTGGCGGCCATTGGTAAGACGCTCGCCGGCCTGGGCCGGGAAGAGGCCGCTAGCGCCGCCGGCAAGATTTTCGGGCGCGGCTTCGCCGGGGACATGCTGCAACTGGCGCGGCAGAGCGGGGATTTCGGCGACGGCCTCGCCAAAGCGGCGCAACAAGCGGCGCTGTTCGAGCGCAACGCGGCCGCGTTTGAAAAGATCGGCGACAGCATCGAGGCCATCAAAGCCAACGGACGGTCGCTCTTCGCCGGCATTGCCGAGGGCGCCGCGCCGGGCATCCAGCGGGTGGTGGACAAATTGAACGAGATCGATCTTTCGGGGTTGGGGAAAAAAATTGGCGGCGCGGCGGACATCCTCACCAGCGCGCTCGCCGAGGGCAAGGCCGGTGAACTGCTGGGGTTGAGTTTGCAGATGGGCGCGGAGCGGGCGTTCAACTTCACCATCGCGCTCTACTCCAATCCGGCGATGTGGAAAGGCGTTGGGCAGGCCGCGCTGGGCGCGTTCAGCGCGGCGGGCACGGGGCTTTTGAAAATCATCCCCGCCGCTCTGGCGCTTGAGCAAGCGCGGGCGGACAAGACCAGACAGCTTCCGTTCGCGGCCCTCTCGCGCGTGCCGGTCCTGGGCGACGCGCTGGGCCTCGCCGGCTTCAAGACGGATTCGTTTGGAGAACTGTTCAAGACGCATTTCGCTGCCAACTCCGCCGCGTTCAACAAGCTGTTCGGGGACAATTTCAAAGACGCCTTTGGGTTCGGCGCGGATGGCGCGGCCAACATCAAAACCGCGCTGGCCCAATCGCTGAAGGAAGCCGGCGCCAGTCCTGAAACTCAGGCGGCGTGGAACAAAATGGTTGCAAGTCTGGCCAAGAACCATCCTGTCGGCACAGAAGAGCCCGCGCGCGGCAGCGTCGGCGTGGGCCGCGCCACCGGCCTGTTCAACGTCGGGATCGACGATTACACGCCGGGTGCCAATGACGAGAAACTTGGAAAGCATCGGCCATCCGAAGTCATCGCCTTGGAACGCATCGGCGCGATCTTCGGAAACAACCGTAATGTAGGGTCGGGCGATCCCGCGCGCGAATCCGCCGGCAGTCTCAAGCAGCTTGTCGCGGCGCAAAAAGCGGCCAACCAATTTTTAGCCAAGATTGCCGGACGCCGTGATTTCGCCGTCCCGGTAAACGAATGAACGCACCCGCGCAACCCTCCGCCGCCGCCACGCGCCGGCACTGTGACGGTGAACGGCCGTGCGTTCGACGGCTGGACCGTGGCGGCCTTGCCCGACGATCTGCGCGCGGAACTGATGGCCGTCCAAAAACGCGAAAGGTTCGCCACGCTTGACGCCATGCTCGCCGCCGCGCCGCGCCGTTACGAGCCGCCGCTGCCGCGCGCGGAAATCGCGGAGCATTGCTGGCGGCAGGCCGCGATGCTCCAGCACGCCCTCGCCCCGTCGCTGGCGCGAATGCATGCCGGCAATCTGAATGCCGCCGAGTTTGAACGGCGCGGCGTGAGTGACTACGCGGAGCATTTCGGCCAGGCCGTTTCCCCGCGTCACTGGCGCGCATTGTTCAAGCGCGTGTGCGACCGCGACGGCGGGCGCGAGCAATGGGATAACGCCGCGCTTTACCTGCCCGAACGCCTCGCGCGGAAAACGTCGCCGGCCCCGGCGTCAGGCCACGTGGACGGCGCGGCGGAATCCGGCTTTGCCGACATCATCACCCGGCTCGCCGCGTGCGCCGATCCCGGCGCTCCGAACGAAGCGGAGCGGGCGGGCATCTGGGAACTGGTGTTCACCCATTACGACCGGCTCGTGAAAGGCCGGGGCCAGCCGGCCAAGCGCGCCCGGCGGCTTCTCTGCGATTTCATCGCGGCCCGCGCACCCGTGCTCGCTCCCACCCGCGACGCGCTGCTCAAGGCGTTTCTTTACAAGCTCGCCAAGCGGACGTCCGTGCCGACGGACGCCAAGGCGCTGCGCGACGAACGCCGCCACAATTCCGGCAATCACGACGGATGGGAACTGCCCGAAGCGGATCGTGATCTCGTCATCGCCCGCGCCGTGTTCAAATATCGCGGCGACATCCTGCCCGCCTGGCAGGACTTGCTGCGCGGCGGCGACGTGAACGGCGAAAAGCTCACCACTGCCACCATTGCCCGCTACGCCGGGAAGTCCAAAAACATTTATCATGTCCCGGCCAGCATCCGCGATTCGATCCGGGCCGAGGTGGAAATTCAGACCATCCTGCATCAAAGCCCGCGCGCCTTCGACGCGATCAAGGGTTACGTGCGGCGCAACTACGACGGTATTGCGTCGTTGCGCTGCATGATGGCGGATGACTTCACGATGCCGGTCTATTTCTACGTCCCCGATGGCACCGGCTGGTTCAACCTGGTGCGCGGGCAATGCCTCGTCTTCATTGATTTTCGGTCCCTGTGCGTGCTCGGCTGGTCGCTTCAGCCGGAGCGCAACTACAGTTCGCTTACCATCCGCAGTCAATGCACCACTGTCTTCGAGGGGTACAACGTGCCGGACGTGCTCTATTTCGAGCGCGGGATCTGGGAAAGCTCATCCTTGCTCAAAGGCCGTACCGCTCCTTGCAGCACGGTGGAAATCAGCCAGGGCTTGCGCGAGTTGGGCATCGAGTTTATTCACGCCATCCGCCCGCGCTCAAAAACCGTCGAGCGCGTCGGCGGGATTCTTCAGGACTTGATGGAAGCGGAGCCTGGCTATTGCGGGCGCGACGAGCGGCGCGATTGTCCGGAAGCCACGCGCCAGTCCATACTCGCCGTCGAGCGCGCCCTGAACAAACCGCCGGAAGAACGCGAGAAGTTTCACCCGGCGCGGCTCGGCTTCCTCAGTTACGACCAATGGAACACGCGCCTTCGCGAGATCATCAATCAATACAATGCCCGACCCCAAGGTGGACACATCCTCGACGGACGCTCGCCGGACGCCGCGCTCGAAGAGTTCCGCGATTTGGAAAACGCGCCCACTCAATTTGGGCCGGGGTTCCGCTTTCTCTTTGCCACGCAAAAAGAGATCAGGCCCGTCACGCTCAACGGCGTCACTCTCCGCATCGGGAAAACATCCTTCACCTATCGCGGCGCCGCAATCTCGCATCTTGTCGGTCGGGAGGTCTTGCTCTGGTTTGATCCCGAAAATCCTGAGTTCGCCACTATCACGGATCTGGATCGCCGCAACCCCGTGTGCGTCGAACGCAGCGAGTCGCCGAACGCCCTTGAATCATTCACCGCGCCTGACAGCGGCACGCTGGCCCGCGAGCTGGCCCGCATCGAAGGCCAGGCGTCCTACATGAAGGCGCGCTTCAATGTCATCAAGCGCAAGTTCGCCCTCAAGTCCCGTCCCATCCTCGCCGACGCGGACACCATCGAACTCGGACGGCAGATCGCGCAGCGCACGGACGCGGCGCACACCGAAAAACGCCAGCGTGTCAAAGCGCAGCGCCTCGCCCGCGAGATCGGGATGGCCCTGCCGCTGGAGGCGCGTTTCAACAGCGGAGACGTGGACGATCTGGCGAGGGTGCGCGACTTCCTCCGGGAGCACGGCCGGGCCGGCGCCGCCGCGCAATTATGAGCAGCACGCGCCACGCTGAACCCGGCAGCCCGCTCCGCCCCGAACGCTGGGCGAGCAGCCCGAAATACAAAGAAGGTATGCCTCTGCCCGGTCATCTTGTGGCCAAACGTTGCGCGGCGGTGCAGATGGACGCCGCCGACAAGGAATTGATTTGGTTCGTCCAGTACCGTTCGTGGCAGGATGGCTTGCCCGCCCTCGCCGCGCAATTGCTCGCCATCGCCGGGGGCCGCGTCGGCACGCGCTCCATGCGCGAACTGGGAGCAGAGCCGGGGCGAATCTACACGGCTGACGAAGTGCGGCGTATCCGCAAAGAGCTGCCAGTGTCCGAGCGCGAACATTTCCTTCTGCGCGGCGAGTTCTCGGAACTCGAAGAACGGGAGATGGACCAGCTTAACGATCCGGGATTGATCGGGTATCGCGACGATGAGGCCGCGAGAGAGATCACGGAGCTTACCGCCCTCAGCGCCGCGCGCACCGACAGTTATCCGGCGGAAGACTTCGTGCGCCTCTGCCTGTCCGCCGCCAATGTTGAACTGCCCGAATACCTCAAGCAACTGTGTTGTGACCCGGCGGTACAGATGGACACCGCCGACCCGTGGTATTTCGCCGGCCTGGTGGACGCACTCCGAGCGGAGCGCGACCGATGGATGCGCGCCGCCCAACAAGATCGCGCTGAGACAACGAACGGCGAACGCATTCGCGAAACACTTGCTTATCTGGAGCAAGCGCCTTGTCTTCCCAACGAAGGCCGGCCAATGGCGCTCTGCTACGGCGGCTCTGGTTGGGGCAAGAGTTTCGAGGCTCGCGCCGCCTGCCAGGAACGGCCGGGCCGGCGGCGTTACTTTGCTGTCCCTCCCGGTAACGAAGACAAACCCTTCTATCTCGAATTGAACAAGTCCCTCGGCTGTTTGCAGAACGTGCATGAAAAAGCCGGGGAACTCAAGCTGCGCAGCGAACTGGCGCTCGATGGGGGTGACATCACGCTGGTGGTAGATGACTCACACCGGCTTTGGCCTCAATCGAATCTGCGCGACAACATGCCCAAGCGCGTGGAATGGTTTATGAAATTGGCGGAGCGCGGCGTGCCGATCTGCTTCATCGCCGGCCAGCAGTTTTTCGACTCCCAAGGACTCGCCGAAGCTCGAATGCACTGGAATAGCCTCCAGTTGGAGAACCGCCTCCGCCACGTCGTCGATCTCGCGCCTCCGACTGCCGAAGACATTCGCTGCGTTGCTGGCGCGTTGTTTCCCGGCGCTGACGCCGTCGCCCTTGACGCCGTCGTCTCAATCGCCGCGCTGTCCCTTTGCCCGCTGGCGACGGTGGGGAGCATCGCGCAGCGCGCCACGCATGAGGCGGGTACCGGACGGATTCCAGGCCCCGAACACGTCGCCGCCGGCATTACCTACGCGCTCGGCTCGAATAAGGCCCTGGCAAAAGCCGTTGCCTCACGACGCGGCAAGACCAAAAGGCGAGTTGAGAATACCACTCCGCCGGGGTTCCGCGATGCGCCTGCGGACACGCCGCGGGAACTCCGCGACCCCGGCGTAACAGAAGATTTGGCAGGCATGATCGCCGCCACCGGTTCGAGAACCAGCAACCCGTCGCGCCACCTGGCGCACGTCGTTACGGTTCCCGGCTGATTCGGTTCGTAAACTTTTGCGCTGCGCGTGACGAACGTGCGCGCAATTTGTGTCGTTACGGACTTTTGGAACTTGGAAGTCTTTCAATCCGGAGAAAATCGCCGCCAAGTTATACCAACTACGTTAATAGAGTAGTATAACGGCTCTGGAAGAAGTGTTTGCTTGAAGCAGCAGCCAATCGAAGACGAGGGAGTGCACGCGGCGGGCGTCTCGCCAGAAGCGTTGCAGTTCGGCCTGCAACACCGC
>JANNEF010000199.1:0-30442 GCA_031378375.1 Verrucomicrobiota bacterium
TCCATCAAGCGCGCCCTGGCCAACCAGTCCAAGACCATCCGCCTGCCGGTGCATCTGGTGGACAAGATCTCCAAGATGCGCCGCACCGCGATGAAGTTGCAGGAGATTTTTGGCCGCGAGCCAACGGACGAGGAGTTGGGCGAGGAGATGGGCATCTCCGCCTCGCGCGTCGGCCAGATGCGCACGGCGGCCATCCGCCCCGCATCGCTCGACGCGCCGATTGGCGACGATGATTCGAACAGTTTCTCCGAGGTCATCGCCGACGAAAACGCCGAGTCGCCCTACGAACAACTGGAGGAGACGACCGTAACGAAGATGTTGCAGGAGATGGTCAAGACCTTGGAACCGCGCGAGGCGACCATCCTGCGCTATCGTTTCGGCCTGGACGGCGGGTCGGAAAAGACGCTGGAGGAAGTGGGCGAGAAATTCGGCGTCACCCGCGAGCGCGTGCGGCAGATTCAAAACATCGCGCTCAACAAACTTCGCAAGATGATTGAAAAGCTCGAGTCGGGGAAAACTTAGCCCCCATTGAACGCCATGCACCAGGTGACCGCCTCCGATCTTCAAACCGCCATTCGCACCATCCCCGACTTTCCCAAGGCGGGCATCCAGTTCAAAGACATCACGCCGGTGCTGGCGGACGCGCGCCTGTTCTCCGCCAGCATCCAACTGCTGACCAGCAGCTACAAGCCGGGAGACGTGGACGCAGTGGTGGGCATTGACGCGCGCGGATTTATTTTTGCCTCGGCGGCCGCCATCCAATTGCGCGCGGGCTTCGTGCCCGTCCGGAAAAAGGGCAAGCTCCCCTACTCGACCTACGAACAAAGCTACGACCTCGAATACGGACAGAACACCATCGCCATCCACACTGACGCGGTCAAACGCGGCAGCCGCGTGCTGCTCATTGACGATTTGCTGGCCACCGGCGGCACGGCGGAAGCCGCCGCGCTGCTGCTGGAAAAAGTTGGAGCGAACATTCTGGCGATCAACTTCGTGATCGAACTGGGCTTCCTCAACGGCCGGGAAAAACTCAAACGCTTCCCCGTCCACTCGCTGGTGACTTACTAAGCAGCGGTCTCGCCCGCATGCTCAGGCCCGTCTGGCCGCCGGGTATTTCCGCCGAACAAGGCTGCTCTTGCGGAACCCCGCTTTCCCCAAAGTGATTATTGGACAGCGTGGAAATTTATGGCAGGGTTGAACCGTAATTCCGGGCGATGCTGTGACCGTCTGAACAATTTTAGGATGTTCTTCTCTCGTGAGAAGAATTGGCGGGTTTTGGTGGAGAATAATCTCTGTGTGTAAAGCCAAAGCCCGCCTTCTTCTTTTTGTGGCCCTGACGGCACAAGTTCCCTACCAACCGCCTCCACCGGCTCCGACTCAAGGACGACTCGCGACTCCAGGTCACCTCCCGCAGCGCCCTTGGGCCAGATGTGAAAGCCGCCGCGACTGTGCAGCCCGATTTCCCATGTGCCCCAGATGCCCTTGCCCTCGCGGAAGCCGCGATAGTGAACGTCGTGCGAACCGGGGTAGGTCTTGGTCCACCAGCACTCAAGGTTCGCGCAATCGTAGCGCCCGCTGATGAGGAAGCGCCCCACGTCGTCGTTACCCTCGCCGCGGATGCTGCCCTCGGCGAAGGCCAGATCCAGATCCATGCGATGCCGGTCGCGCGGCTGGTAATTGTAGAAGCCAGTCCAGGGGCCGGAGGAAAAGAGATCGTCGCTCACACCGAAAATTGTTCGCCGTGGCGGCATTTTGCAAGCCGGTCGCGGACGCCACGGCATCGCGCCTTTCCGCGTTTCACCAATGCGCCGGCTATTTTTTCTTGCGCTTCAACCGTCCCTTGAACGTCAATTCCGCCACACCTGACTTGTCCAACTCTCCCAGCCCTTCCTTCACCATGCGGGTGAACTGCCTGAGGGTCGCCCCGGCCAGCGGCACGTCGAGGCCCTTTTCCCGGGCCAGCTTGAGCGCGATGCCCGAATCCTTCGCGGCGTGCGCGGCAGAGAAAAAGCAGGAGTGCTCGCGGTTCTGCATGTCCTCGCCGTCGGTCTGGAGGACGCGGGAATTGGCACCGGTTTGCGAAAATACTTCGCGCAACAGTGCAAGATCCAGGCCCAGCGCCTGCCCCAGTCCCAGCCCTTCGGCCAGCCCGGCGGTGTTGATGTTCATGACCATGTTCACGAGCGCCTTCACGTTCGCCGCCGAGCCGGATTTTCCGACGTAGCGCATGGACGAACTAAGCTTCTCCAAAATCGGCTTCGCGCGGTTGTAAGTTTTCTCCGCGCCGCCGCACATCAGGTAAAGCGTGCCTTCGCGCGCCTGGGTGATGCTCGACGCCATGCAGGCCTCCAACGATTCCGCGCCGGCTTTCCGCGCGGCCTGCTCCACCTCGACATGGACCTTGGGCGTGACGGTCGCGCAGTTGATGAACAACCTGCCCTTCGCGCCGGCCAGCAGGCTGTCGCCGCTCTTGGGCGCGGTGAAAATTTTCCGCATCGCGGCGTCGTCCGTGACCACGGTGATCACGATGTCGGCCAGCGCCGTCACGCGCGCCAGCGACGCGCACGCCTCGGCGCCCAACTCCTGCGCGAGCGCCTGCGCAGACGCGGCCCGAACGTCGTACAAAGCCGTCACTGCGTAACCCGCGTCCTTCAACCTGCGCGCCATGTTCGCGCCCATGCGTCCGACACCGACAAAGCCAATTCTTTCAGTCATGATTATCTCCGTGTTGAGTTTGAGGATGGTTAACTTGCCTGGAATTCCGGGTAAAAAGGATTGTGCAACTTCTCCTCGCCCACGGTGGTCAATGGACCATGGCCGGGACAAAGCACCGTCTCACCTGCCAGCGAAAAGATTTTCTTGCGGTTATTGCCGAGCGCATCGGTATAGGAGACGCCGCCGCCGCCCATCGAACCGGCAAAGATGGCGTCGCCGACCACGGCCACCGGCTTCGCCAGCCCAGACACCACGTAGGTGATACCGCCCGCTGAATGGCCGGAGGTCTGCCGCGTTTCGATGCGCAAGCCGCCGAGTTGGAACACTCGTCCTTCGGAAAAAGTCTCCGCCCCTTCGATGGCTTCCAACTGGCAGACGAACGCCGGTGCGCCGGTCTCCCGTTTCAAGCGCGCCAGATCGGCGATATGGTCCGGGTGCGTGTGCGTCAGCAGGATCAGTTTGACCGACAGGCCGCGACCCCGCGCGAACTCCAGCACTGGCCCGGCATCGGCGCCCGTGTCGAAAACGACGGCGTCCTTGGTGCCTGTATCCCAGACCATGTAGGCGTTGACCGTCATGTCCTCGTAGGGCGTGTTGAACTGCGCCAGGCCGGAAACCTCCGGTGACGCCGGGAACCACGCCTTCCTGCCGCTTTCGACCAGGGCCGTCGCGCTGAGGTTCAGGCAGCGGGCGACTTTGCGGATGATTTCCTCGTCGGGCTTGCCGGACTTCACGCGGCCCAGTTCCGCCACGGAAATGTCCGCCTTCGCGGCGAGTTGGTCATCATTCACCTGGAAGCCGCGCTGCGCCTTGCCGATGATGTCGTTGAAATTGTCTTCTAGCGGAATCGTTGCCATTAACGCGGTGAAGTTATTCGCTCGCGAACGGGAAAGGAATAAAAAAACGGCACGGGCGGGATCGCGGACGCCGGTCAGGCGAAACCGCCTGACCCTCGCTTACGGTGCCGGCGGTTTGATCACGCCCGACACCGTGTTGCGCGCCCTCTGCAACAGTTCGGTCACGCCGGGATCCTTGTTCGCGGCCAGCAAGCCATCAATCACCTGCAAGTTCTGTTGCGCCATTTCCGGCGTCCAGTTTGCCGTGTTCGGAAGGCTGTAGAAATTCTGGTTGCCGTATGTCAGATGCCAGGACTTCGTATTGGCGGCGTTGGCTCCCTCGGGGATGGTGCCAATGTACATCTGGTGCCCCGCGAGAATGTCCGCAATGGTCATCATCGTCGCGAAAGGAATACGCCCCTGTTGCGCCTGTTGTAACAACGCAGTTTGAGCTTCAGGTGAGGTGGTCGCCACCTGCGCCAGTGCCTGCAACGCGCCCGCCCGGCCGCTCACCCCCTTCGAGTCCTGCACCATCTGGATCAACGACGGAACCCCGGCGCCGTCGGGCATCTGCGCCAGCGCGATCGGTGAATAATACTTCCACCGTTCCGTCGCCCGCTCCAGGTCGCCGACAGCACCGGCCCCGCCGTAGGTTGTCAGCACGCCGAACAGCGGGCCCACGTCCTGATTGCCGAGTTTGCCGGACGCCGCAAGCGCCAGCGCCTCGCGGGCTGCGGCAGTCGCCGCCTCGCTCGCCATGCCGGGAGCCTGCTGTTCCAGCACGCGCGCAATCTGCGCGATCTCGCCCGGCACGCTCGTGCTTTGCAACACGTTCATCAATGCACCCGAGGCGTCCGCGCCGCCGATGCCTCCCAGCGCGTCAATCAGCGATGCCCGCAGCGACGACGCGCCGAGGTCTTTGCCTCCGGCCAGCCCGCCGAAGGCCAGGTCAAGGTTCTTGTCCAAAAACTCCTTGATGGCCGGCACGGATTCCGCACCCCGCTGTTTCAATTCAGCCAGGCTTTCCTTGAAAGCAGCGGCCTGCTCCGGCGTGACCGCGCCGTTGCGCACATCGAGTTGCGAGAGCCGCGTCACCAACGCCTGCGTTTGCGGAGTCGGCGGCGGCAGTTTGGATGACGGGGGACCGAGGTTCGTCACCGCCGCGCGCGTCGGCGGCAAAGTCGCGTTCGGATTCGCCGGTTCCACCGGAGCGGGGCCAGGCGCGGGCAATTCGTTCGGATCACCGGACAGGCGCGGCTTGGCGACGAACAACTTGGGCTGTGGCGGCGCGGGCGGCGCGGTTTCGGTCGGCGGCGCGGGCGGCGAACCACCTTTGCGGAACGCGATGGCTGCGCCGACTGCGACCAAAGCAGCGATGAAGATGCCAATGATAACGCCTTTACGCGCCGGCGCGTGCGGCGTGTCCTTCGGATTCTGCGAATTTCGATTCATGTCTTAAAACTCTGGTTACGATAACAACGACGGGCGCGGGTTCAACTGGCAAATCACTTCCCGGACCCAAACCTGACCCGGCGCGCGCCCGCATACACATTCATCCGCTCACCGCGCAAAAAGCCGATGAGCGTCTGCCCGCTGGCCCGCGCGAAATCCACCGCCAGGCTCGACGGCGCGCTCACCGCCGCCACAACCGGCACCCGCGCCGCGAGCGCCTTCTGCATTATCTCGAAGGATGCCCGTCCGCTCACTACCAGCAAACGCCGATCCAGTGGCAGGCTCCCGCGCCGCCACGCCCAGCCCAGCACCTTGTCCACGGCGTTGTGGCGGCCCACATCCTCGCGCAACACGAGCAACCGCCCGCGCAGGTCAAACAGAGCCGCCGCGTGTAAACCCCCGGTGCGCGCAAAAGTTGCCTGCGCCGCCTGCAATTTCCCCGGCAACCCCAGCAACGTCTCCGCCGCCACGCTTACCCGCGACCGCACGGCGGGAAACTGTTGCCGCACCGCCGCGATGCTTGCCTTGCCGCACAACCCGCAACTGGACGACGCGAAGACATGCCGCGTGAGCCGCGCGAAATCCACCCGCACCCGCGCCGCGAGGAACACGTTGATCACGTTGCCGTCCGCGTTGCGCGGATACGGGGCGAGACGCAGCACGTCGCGCCGCGCGTGGATGATGCCCTCGGTAAGCAGGAAGCCGGCGGCCAGTTCCTCATCGTGGCCCGGCGTGCGCATGGTGACGCACACCGGGCGCGTGTTGACCTGGATTTCGAG
Source organism: Verrucomicrobiota bacterium (assembly GCA_031378375.1). Lineage (GTDB taxonomy): Bacteria > Verrucomicrobiota > Verrucomicrobiia > Limisphaerales > JANNEF01 > JANNEF01. Next base: position 5,783 of record JANNEF010000199.1, read on the forward strand.
CGGCTCCTCGGCGGCCAGTTCATCGTTGGCGCGAACGGCGCGCGCGCCACGCTGCCAGCGAAGGACTTGTTTGATGGGCGCTTTCAAAATGCGATCCAGACCATGCCTCAGGCGGGGCGGATTGCCAAAGAAGATCGCCCGACCACGGCGTCGGGGGCGCATCTTTTCAACATGGCTCACTATGAAAAGCCCGCCCTCACCCCAGCCCTCACCCCACTGCGGGCGGAGAGGGAGAAACGCACACCGCGCTGGCGAGGGCGGAACGGGCCGCTGAAGCCGCTGGTTGGCGGTGGAGTCGAGCAAACCGGCCTCGGCCAGCATCCGGATGAGCACCTGCTTCATGTGTTCTGGCGTTGCTGGATGTTGCGCAGCGTTGCCGGAAGTTGCATCCAAAAAATGGCTCGTCCCGGTGCGGGTCTGGCAATGTCACGCGCAGAGTTGCTGCTAGCGGGCGTGCCTCGCGCAAAGCGCGACGTGCCACAAGGTAGTACCGGTGGGAATTGTGCCCGTGGCATCGCCAAGCCGCGTGGGACGTGGATTTCTGTCATCGGCAGATCAGAACCGGCAGATCGTTGAAAACCCGCGCAGAAGACTGGTGCACCCAATAGGAGTTGAACCTATAACCTGCTGATCCGTAGTCAGCCGCTCTATCCAATTGAGCTATGGGTGCTCGCAGGGGGCAGGAATCTACAAACCGTCCACCGGGGGCGCAAGTGATTTCGCTCGCCGGATTGACAGTCCGCACCCGCGCGCCGGATAGTCTGTGGCGTGACGCGCATTTATGATCTGGCCATGACGCACTTGCTGGACGCGGACGATTTTTTTATCCACCGCGTACAGGTGCATTGCGCCGAGGCCGGGCTGAATTTCTTCCTCATCGAGCCGCTGTGGGTGGAAACGTTTCTACGCCACTTGGAACGGGGTGCCGTCTGGCCGCGCGTGCTGCTCAATATGCACAGCGAGCATCATCAGCCAGAAGACGTTTATCACCGGTTGGTGCGGCTGGCGGCAGAGCGAAATACGCGGGTGATTGATCCGCCGGACGTGGCGCTGGCAGCCTTTGACAAGGCGCGGCTGCACCCGCGATTGGTCGCGGCGGGCATCAACGCGCCGTTCACAGTGATCGTGCCGGCGGCGAAGGCGGCGAATTTTCAACTGGCCGAAGCCGAGCGGTCGGCGCTCGGCACCCCGTTCGTCGTGAAGCCCGCGCTGGGCTACGGGAAGCGCGGCGTGGTAATGGATGCCACGAGCGCGGCGGACTTGCGTCGGTCGGCAGCGGCCTGGCCAGATGGCAATTACCTGTTGCAGCGGCGCATCGTGCCGCGGACGCTCGCGGGCGGGCCGGCTTACTTCCGCGTGTTCTTCGTGTTCGGCTCCGTCTGGTCCTGCTGGTGGAATTGTTACACCGATCACTACCGCCTGGTGACTGCGACCGAGATGGGGGAGTTGAACCTCGCGCCGCTGGAGGACATCTGCCGGCGTCTGGCCGCGTTGAGCGGCATGAATTTTTTCTCCACGGAAATCGCGCAGACGGAGGCGGGTGAATTTGTGACCATTGATTACGTGAACGACCAGTGCCACCTGTTGAGCCAGTCCGCCAACCCGCAAATCGGCGTGCCGGATAAACTGGTGGCCGCGATTGCCAGACGCCTGGTCGAGGCGGCGAAGGAGATGATCGGGCAAAGGCGCTAATGAGGCTCGAAGCTCAAAGCTCAAAGCTCAAGACGAACACCGATCTCCGAACATCAATTGCCGAGCGCGACACTTCTGAAGCTTTGCGGTTTGAATTTTGAGCTTCTGGTTTCCTTATGCGTTTCCGCGCCCGCCAATTTGAATTCACCTTTCCGCGCCCGGCGCTGTTGATGGGCGTCGTGAACGTCACCCCGGACTCGTTTTCGGACGGCGGGAAATTTCTCGACCCGGCGGCGGCGGTGGCGCACGCGCTGTCGCTCGTCGCGGAAGGCGCGGACCTGTTGGACATCGGCGGCGAATCCACCCGGCCCAACGCCACGCCAGTCAGCGAGGCGGAGGAGTTGCGCCGCGTGCTGCCCGTTATCGAGCACCTGGCGGGGCGGGTGCCCGTGCCCCTCTCGATTGACACGGTCAAGCCCGCCGTCGCACGGGCCGCGTTGCGAGCGGGTGCCAGCATCGTCAATGACATCGCCGCCAACCGGGATGATGACGCGATGTGGCGCGTCGTGGCGGAGGGTGGAGCGGGCTACGTAATGATGCACATGCAGGGCACGCCACCGACCATGCAACGGCAGCCGGCTTATGTCGACGTGGTGATGGAAGTGGACGAATTTTTCGGCGGGCGATTGGCGCGACTGGCGGCGGCGGGGGTCGGCGCGGAGCAGGTGGTTTTGGACGTGGGAATCGGCTTTGGAAAAAGCGTGGAGCATAATTTGCAGTTGCTCGCCGCGCTGGGGAGTTTTACAAAGTGGCGGCGTCCGTTGCTGCTGGGCGTTTCCCGCAAGGCGTTCATCGGCCAGATAACTGCTGAGAGGGACGCGGCGGCGCGACTGCCCGGCTCGCTGGCCGGTGCCTGCTGGGGCGTGGCGGCGGGCGCCAACATCGTCCGCGCGCACGATGTGGCGGCGACGCGGCAGGCGGTGCGGATGACGGAAGCGGTGATGAAAGCGCAAAATGCGGCGGAGTGACCGGGCGCGATACGGTGGCGGACGGCAGGCCAACTTTGAACTCTGAATGGTTGAACTTCTCCAACTGATTTGGCGACCCGCGGTGGAAATGCTGATCCTCGCGGTGGGAATTTATTATGCCTTCACCTTCGTGCGGGGCACGCGTGGCTTTTCCATACTCACCGGGTTCGTGGTGGTGATGCTGTCGCTGGCGTTGCTGACCAGCATTTTCGATTTGAAGGTGCTGCAAGTGTTGATCGGCACCTTCTCCGCGTTTTTTGCCATCGCGGTCGTGGTGATCTTCCAGCCGGAACTGCGCCGGGTACTGGCGCAACTGGGCAACCTGCCGCTTTTCCAGACCACGCACGAACAGCGCGAAAACATCGAAGTCATCATCCAGACCGTCGAGCGCCTGGCGGACGTGCGCATCGGCGCGCTCATCGCCATCGAGCAGACGCACTCGCTACGCGACTCGGTCGAGTCGGGTGTGGACGTGGATTGCGTCGCCACGCCGGAGATGCTGGAGACGATTTTCTTTCCGAACAACGCCATCCACGACGGAGGCGTGATCCTCAAGGGCGATCGCATCGCTCACGCCGCGTGCATCTTTCCGCTCACGCGCCGGCAGGACTTGAACAAGTCGCTCGGCACCCGCCATCGCGCGGCCATCGGCCTGAGCGAGGAGACCGACGCGGTGATCGTCGTGGTGTCCGAGGAGACGGGCGCGATTTCCTACGCTTACAAAGGCGAGCTGGTGCGCGGCGTGACGCTGGAGGCGTTGCGCGCGTTCCTCAGTTCGTTGCTGGTGAAACCGATCAAATCCCGCAACGCGGCGGAATGGTTTCGCTCCCGATCCGGCACCCGGGTGAAGCCCGAGCCGATCGTGGCGGCAAAGGCCGACTGACATCATGGCCTGGCGAAATTTCATCTTCCGCAACTTCGGATTGAAGGTCTTTTCCCTGGTGCTGGCCGCGCTGATTTGGTTCGCCATCCAGGCGCAGTTGCACACTGGCGCCAGATTTCCCGGCAACCCGTTCCGTCCGCTAGAAACCCGCGAATTCCACCGCCCCATCACCGTGCTCGCCTCGGCGACCAACCGGCTGGCGCTTCGGATCGAACCAAAGGAGGTTCACGTCAAGGTGATCGGCGACGCCTCGACGATAAAGAAATTGCAGGCCCACGAAATCCAGGTGTTCGTCAAACTCACCGACGCACCCCGGCTGGAAGGCTCGTTTCCCATCGAGGTCATCCTCCCGCGCGATGTGAATCTTCAGGACCTCCAGCCGTCGCATGTGTCCATCGAACCCGCCGGTGCCAACTAAAGTTTTGCCCGACCAGACCGTTTACCTACTTGTATGACATCGCGTAAAAAGATTTTTGGAACCGACGGCGTCCGCGGCACCGCCAACGTCGAGCCGGTGACGGCCGAAACCGCCCTCAAGCTGGGCCGCGCCGCCGCCCACGTCTTCAAGAATCTCGAAGACCGTCCGCGCGGCCGCGGCAAACACAAGATCGTCCTCGGCAAGGACACGCGGCTTTCCGGTTACATGCTGGAGAATGCCATTTCCTCCGGCATTCTTTCGATGGGCGTGGACGTGTTGTTCATTGGGCCCCTGCCCACGCCCGGCGTCGCCTATGTCACGCGCAGCCTGCGCGCGGACGCTGGCATCGTCATCACCGCCTCGCACAATCCGTATGACGACAACGGCATTAAATTTTTCCGCGCCGACGGTTACAAGCTGGAGGACCACATCGAAAAGCGCATCGAGGAACTCGTGTTCAGCGGTGAGATCGAAAGCATCCGCCCCACCGCCGGAGAGATTGGCAAGGCGGTGCGCATTGATGACGCGCTGGGCCGCTACATCGAATTTGCCAAGGCCAGCTACCCGCGCGGGCTGACGCTCGAAGGGGTGCGCATCGTCGTGGATTGCGCGCACGGCGCCGCCTACAAATCCACCCCTTGCGTGCTGCGCGAACTGGGCGCGGAAGTTTTCGTCCATGGCAACCAGCCCGACGGCATGAACATCAACAAGGACTGCGGCTCGATGCACCCGCAGGCCGTGTGCGAGAAGGTCCGCGAAATGCGTGCCGACATCGGCATCACCCACGACGGCGATGCCGATCGCGTGCTGGTGTGCGACGAGAAGGGTGGCCTGATTGACGGCGACGACATCATGGCCATCGCCGGACTGGACATGCTGGCCGAGGGCACGCTCGCGCACAAAACGCTCGTCGGCACCGTGATGAGCAACGCCGGACTCGACGTGGCCATCCAGCAGGCCGGCGGCAAGGTCGTGCGCACGCCGGTCGGCGACAAGAATGTCATCGATGAAATGCTGCGGCACGGCTTCAACTTCGGCGGCGAGCAGAGCGGCCACTTGATTTTCGGCGACTTCAGCACCACGGGCGATGGGTTGGTGGCGGCGCTGCAAATCCTGCGCATCATGAAGGCGAAGGATCAACCGCTCGCCAAGCTGGCCAAATGCTGGACGCGCTACCCGCAACTCGTCACCAACGTGAAAGTTCGCGAGAAGAAGCCTTTCGACCAGCTCGACGGCGTGCTGGAACTGGTGGCGAAGGCCGAGGCGAAGGTTCAGGCCGAAGGCGGGCGCGTGCTCTTGCGCTATTCCGGCACCGAGCCGAAAGCTCGGCTGCTGATCGAGGGCCGGGATGCCGCCGTGCTGCAATACTGGAGCAGTCAGATTTGCGATGCGATCAAGCGGCAGGTCGGGGCGTGAATTCTGCGGCGCGGCTTTCCATCCCGCGCTGAACGACCCGGTGGCCGTCTAACGCGGAACACTCCGGTAATAACGACGCGGTGAGGCGGTTGCTTCCTCGTACTGGAAACGTCCCGGCTCGCGCTCTTCAGCGATGCCCACCGCCTCCCAGTCTCGCAGGTTCTCCGAGCCCTCGATTAGATACACGCTTCCCGGCGGCCCCTGAATGATGACGCACATTTTTCCGTCGGGCAGGCAGGTGATGCGTTGATCCGTCTGGGTTCCCTCATCGGCGGGCGCTGGTGGAGCGGCGGCCTGGGCGGCGTCAATGATTCGTTGCGCCCGGCTGGTCAGCACGGCGGCGAGGGCCGGGTCCGCCGGAGCAACCTGCGCGCGCACCTGGTTCTGGAACACCTGCATTTGGGCGATGCCGGCGCGCAGGTTTCCACGCGCGAAGGATCTGCGCGCCGCTTCGAGGGAAACCAGGAGCGGTTGCGGATTGCGCGGCCGGCTGGCGGAATTCACTGTGTTGACGAGTTGCGCGATGGCTTGCGTGAGAAATTCTTCCAGCGGCAGCACCGTCAGCACGGCGCTCGTGCTGATGGCGGTCCCAAGCGAATTGCTGACCTCAACGGCATAGTCGCCCGCGTGAGATGGCTGCGCGTTGCGCAAGTTGAGCGTCGGCGAAGTGGCCCCGTCAATGGCTGCCCCGTTGTGCCGCCATTGAAACGACAACGGCGGATCGCCGGCGGCGGCCACGGTGAAGTTCGCGGTGCCGCCCAGGACAACGGCAATGCTCTCCGGTTGGCCGGTGATGTGGGGAGGCTGCGGCGCGGGAGCGACATTACGATAAACTGAGAGCGTAAAGCTGAGACACGTGAGCAGTTCAGGCCGCCCGTCGCCGTCGAGGTCTCCGATGGCCACGCTGTTGCCGGCGCCAGCGAAATCAGTTTTGGGACCGAGCGAACGGGGGCTGAAGGTACCGGGCGAACTGTTGTTCCGGAAAACCGAGACGCCGGCCTGGTTCAACACCGTCAGGGCCAGATCGGGTTTGGTGTCGCCGTCCAGGTCGCCCAGCGCGATTTCGTAGGCGGTGCCGCCGGTGGACCAGGAAAGGCGCGGTGCAAACGCGAGCGACCGGTCGGTGGCGCTGGCGGACGCGCTGACGTTGTGGAACACCGAGAGGGCATAGTCGCCCGTCGCGGCAATATCGCCTCGGCCGTCCCCGTCGAGGTCGCCGATCTTCACATCGAACATGCGCCCGCCCGTCGGCAAATCCATTTTCGGCGCGAACGAAACCGGTGGGCTGCCGCCAGCCCCGCTCGTGTTACGCAACACGGAGACATTGGCGGTTTCAATGTTTGCCACGGCGAGGTCGGGTCTGCCGTCACCGTCGAGATCGCCGACGGCTACTTTGAACGCGTAATCACCGGCGGCAAATTCCACCGGCGGCGCGAACGATGACGCGGTGATGCCGCCCGGCCCGCCGGTGTTGCGATAGATGCCCACGGTGCTCGGCCCATGCACGGCGTTCACCACGGCGATGTCGGCCCGTCCGTCACCGTCGAAGTCCGCGATGGCCACGCTGACCGGATGCGTGCCGGCGGCGAAATTCACGCGCGGCGCGAGCGAGCGCGAGTGGAAGCTGCCCGGCGCGCTGGTGTTGCGATAGACTGAGATGTTTGCGCCGTAGTCGTTCGCGACCACGATGTCGAGCCGTCCGTCGCCGTCCAGATCGCCGAGCGCGACGGCTGCCGGATTCGGCCCCGCCGGGAAATCCACGCGCGGCGCGAACAGGCCCTCGCTGATGCGGCCGGTCGCGCTCGTGTTGCGGAAGACGGACAGCGTGGAGCTTTGGTAATTCATCAGCGCCACGTCCGGCTTGCCGTCGCCATCCAGATCGCCGATGACCATGCCGCCGGAATCATGACCAGTGGGGAAGGTGACGCGCGGCGCGAAGGACTCGGCGGTGAGGCCGCGGCTGCCTGCGAACGTCGGCACAAACGGCGTGCTGGAGTAGGCCGTCAGGCCGCCGACGGTGACACTGATGGGCGCATACGTCGCTCCAATGGGAACCATCACCGCCAGCGAGTCTGGCGATGCCTCAGTCACCGTGGCTTGCGTGGCGCCGAAGTAAACGATGTTGCTGCGGGCGGTCGCGCCGAAGTTCCGGCCCGCGATGGCGACCGCCGCGCCAACCGGTCCCGACGCCGGACTGAACGAGGTGATGGCTGGAACTGATGGCAGCGGTGGTGGTGGTGGTGGTGGCAGGGGATTAACCGGCGTGACGGAAACGTCGTCCAGCGCCGGCCCGCAGAAACTCGAGGTCATGCTTTGGAAGCGCAGGCGGCCGGTGCCGCTCGTGGCGGTTACTTCGTAGTCGTAATACACCCAGCCCATGTTCGAGCGGCTGCGGCCCGTTGTGTCGAACGACACGGTGGCCAGTTCCGCTCCATCCCAAAAAACCTTGGTGGTCTTGATGACTGGCCCGCCCTCGGGGTTGCCGGCGTAAGCGAAGCGGATTTTGTAGCGTTCGCCCGGGACTGTCGGCACGTCCTGATAAATCGTACCGATGTATTCAAAGATGCCGTTGAGGTCGAGCGACTGGCTCCCTTGCGCGGCCGGCCAGTAGGTGCCCACGATCTCCACCGTGCCGCTTTCGACGGTCCAGCCCGGCGGCGGATTACCGATGTCGAACACGCGGTAGGGATAAACTCCAGCGGGGTTCTCGAAACTGCCGTTGACGAGGTCGGCACGGCAGTTGAACGCTGCCGCGAGCAAACCGGCAAGAGCAACTCCGAGGAGTCTCTTGAAGTGTCTTCGGCGCGGCTTCATACGCACGTATCCTATGGCAGTGTCGCGTTCAAAACAAGCGCCGTTTTGATTGCGAACCGCCCGGCTCCCGCCTACGCTCCCCCGCGTGAAACTGTCCGTGAAGAGTGATTATGCCATGCGCGCCGTCGTCGGGCTGGCGCGGAATTATCACACCGGGGAATCGCTCAAGGCGGAGGAACTGGCGGCGATTCACGGCATCCCGCCCAATTATCTGGTGCAGATTCTCATCGAGCTGAAGGCCCAGCGGATCGTGAAGAGCGTGCGCGGCAAGCTGGGCGGCTACCTGCTGGCGCGTCCGCCGGGTGAGATCACGATGGGCCAGGTGCTCCGCGCCATTCACGGGCAGGTGTTCGATGCGCCGGCCTTGAGCGACACCAGTTGCGCGCCCGAATTACGCCGGGCCTGGCGGCGGCTTCAAAAAGTGCTCGACGAAACCGCCGACAACATCACCTTCCAGAAGCTCCTCGACGAGGGCGCAGAGAAGGAAAAGATGTATTACATCTGAGCCGGGCTGGAGAGCGTGCGCTGCGCGAGGACGGCGCGCCGTGAAACTTTTTCGATGAACAAACAGACGGACATCCAGCGCGTCGAGTCGGTGACGCTTTTCTTTCTGCCCGTCCAGACGCGCGTGCCGCTCAAGTTCGGGCCGGAAACGCTGACCCACGTCACCTGCGCGCGGGCACGGGTGCGCGTGGCCGACGCGCGCGGGCGTGTGGCGGAGGGATGGGGCGAAACGCCGTTGAGCGTGCAATGGGTCTGGCCCAGCGGCCTGCCCTACGAGGAGCGGCATGTGGCGTTGAAGGTTTTTTGCGCGCAACTCGCGGAAGCCTGGATGAAGTTCGGCGGGCGGGGGCATGCACTGGAAGTCGGGCACGATTTTCAGGAATACGTCCTGCCCGGGCTGCTGGCGCGGTTCAATCTGGCGCGCGGCACGCAGGAAGCCATGCCGTGGCTGGCGGCGCTGGTCTGCTGTTCGGTTTTCGATCAGGCGTTGCATGACGCCTACGGGCAGCTTCTCGAGCGCCCGGTTTATTCCACCTACGGGCCGGAGTTTCTGAACCGCGACCTGGCAGCGTTCCTCACTCCCGCATCGGATGGTGCCGTGTGTTTTCAGGGGGACTTCCCACAGGATTTTCTGGTCGCGCAACGCCCACCGCAATTGCGCGCGTGGCATCTCGTCGGCGGACTCGACCCGCTGGAGCCGGCGGACCTGACGGGATCGGAACCGCAGGATGGCTACCCCGTGCTGCTCGGGGACTGGATCGAGCGCGATGGCTTGAAGTGTTTGAAGGTCAAGTTGCGTGGCAACGACGCGGCGTGGGACTTTGCGCGACTCGTAAACGTCGGTGGCATCGCCGTGGTTCGGGACGTGGAGTGGCTGACGGCGGACTTCAACTGCACCGTCAACGACCCGGCGTATGTGAATGAAATCCTCGACCGGCTGCGCGACGAACATCCGCGCCTCCACGGGATGATACTCTACGTCGAACAGCCGTTTCCGTATGAACTGGAGACGCACCGGCTGGACGTTCGCAGCGTGGCCGCGCGCAAGCCGCTGTTCCTCGACGAGAGCGCGCACGACTGGCGGCTCGTCCGCCTGGGCCGTGAACTGGGCTGGACGGGCGTCGCGCTCAAGACCTGCAAGACACAGACCGGCGCGCTGCTCACCGCCTGCTGGGCCAAGGCCCACAGCATGACCCTGATGGTGCAGGACCTCACCAATCCGATGCTCGCGCAGATCCCGCATGTCCTGCTCGCGGCGCACGTCGGCACGATCATGGGCGTGGAAACCAACGCCATGCAATTCTACCCCGAAGCCTCGCGTGCCGAGCAGGCGGCCCACCCCGGGCTTTACCAGCGGCGCGCCGGCGCGGTGGACCTGACGAGCATCGAAGGCCCGGGTTTCGGTTATCGTCTCAACGAAATCAAACGCGAACTCCCCGCTCCCGTCGTCAATTTTGGAGATTAACCATCGAGTAGCGCGGCGATTCAACCAAACCAAAATGAACACCACCCGAAAACACTTCGCCTTCCTGCCCGCGTTTCTGCTGCTTGCCAGTCTGGTCGCCCGCGCCGCCGAGCCACTCACCCTCGCAGCCCGCAGTCGTTCCGAGACGGCCAGGGGCAGTGGTGAATTTCGCGTGGTGGAGACGAACCTGATCTGGGACGCGCACAAGACGGCGCTGGTCATCTGCGACATGTGGGACCGGCACACGTGCGCGGGCGCGACGCGGCGCGTGGCCGAGATGGCACCCCGCCTCAATGAAGTCGTCCTCAAAGCCCGCGCTCAGGGTGTGTTCATCATCCACTGTCCCAGTGACACGATGAAATTCTACGAAGGCACTCCGGGCCGCCAACTGGCGCAGGCCGCGCCCGTGGTCACGCCGAAAGTTCCGCTGGCGCGCTGGTGTTCGCTCGATCAGACGCGCGAGCCGGCGCTGCCCATTGATGACTCCGACGGCGGTTGCGACACCGATGCCCCGCATCCCAAGGGCGCGCCCTACCCGTGGACGCGGCAGATCGCCACCATTGAAGTGCATGCCGGCGACGCCATCACCGACAGCGCGGAGGCCTATTATCTCATGCAGCAACGCGGCATTGAAAACGTGATCGTGGCCGGGGTGCACCTGAACATGTGCGTGCTGGGCCGGCCGTTCACGATCCGCCAGATGATCAAACAGGGGAAAAACGTGGCGTTGCTGCGCGATCTGACCGACACGATGTACAATCCGCAGCGCGCGCCGTACGTGCCGCATTGCGTCGGCACCGACCTGATGATTGAACACGTCGAGAAATACTGGTGCCCGTCCATCACCAGCGCCGCGTTCCTGGGCGGCGAGCCGTTCCGCTTCCGCGAAGACCGGCGTCCGCGCGTCGTCTTCATGATCGGCGAGGACGAATACAAGACTGCGGAAACCCTGCCCGCGTTTGCAAAAAAGGAATTGGAATGGCGCGGCATCCGTTGCGACTTCGCCCATGTCAGCGCCAGCGATCCGAATGACTTTCCCGGTCTCGACGCACTCAGGGACGCGGACCTTTTGTTTCTCAGCGTCCGCCGGCGGACGCCGGCCAGGGCGCAGATGGAATTGATTCGCCGCCATCTCGCGGCGGGCAAGCCGCTCGTTGGCATTCGCACCGCGAGCCACTCCTTTGGGGCCAAGCCCAAGGACGACCAGCACGAAGGCTGGGACAGCTTCGACGACGACGTGCTCGGCGGCGATTACCAGAATCACTACGGCAAAACCAAAGACGGCACTCCCTCCACCATCGCGCGCATCATTCCCGGCGCGGCGGGCCATCCGGTGCTCACCGGCGTGACCACCAACGAACTCCCTTTCATGACCTCGCTTTACCGGAGCCGCAACCTCGCGCCCTCCGTGACGCCGCTGATGAATGCTCACGTGCCGGGCCGCGAAGAGATCGAGCCGGTCGCCTGGGTGAACACCAACCAGAATCGCCGCGTCTTCTACACCTCGCTCGGCGGTCCGGAGGATTTCCAGCAAACTGCCTTCCGCCGTCTCCTGCTCAACGGCGTGCTGTGGACGTTGAACCAACCCGTGCCGCCGGCGGGCGCCGTTCAGTAATCAGTAATCACTGAACCAGTTTGCTGCCAAGGCGAGCGCGCCCACCGTAATGACTCACTGGTTACTGACTTACTGATTACTTTTCCCCCGGGGCACCGCCGAACTTTGAACTTTGAACGGCCAGCGGCGTACCACTAGCCTGCGCGCGTGCCGGTCGAAATTTCCATCATCGTTCCCGTCTTCAATGAGGCGGACAACGTGCTGCCGCTGGCCCGCGAAGTGGCGGCGGCGATGCAGGCGTGGGCGCAAACTTTCGAACTGGTGTTTGTGGATGACGCCAGCACGGACGGCACTTGGGAAAAGATTCACGAGGCGTGCCGTGTGGATCCGCGGGTGCGCGGCTTGCGCCACGCGCGCAACGCGGGCCAGAGCGCCGCGTTGTGGACGGGCATTCAGGCCACAACCAGTCCGGTGCTCGCATCGCTCGATGGCGATTTGCAAAACGATCCCGCCGACCTGCCCCGGTTGTTCGCGGAACTGGCGCGCGTGGATTTCGTCTCGGGCTGGCGGCAGTCGCGGCAGGACAATTTTGTCCGGCGCGCGTCTTCGCGGCTGGCGCGCGCGGCTCGGGCGGCGGTGTTGAAGGTGGATTTCGCCGACACCGGCTGCGCGTTGCGGGCGTTCAAACGCACGGCCTTGGATGGCGTGTTTCCGTTCAACGGGCTGCATCGCTTTCTGCCGGTGCTCGTGCATGGCGGTGGCGCGAAGACTTTGGAAGTTCCCGTGAACCACCGTCCGCGCGTGGCAGGCGTGTCCAAATACGGTGTCTGGAACCGGTTGGGGCGTGGCCTGTATGATTTGCTGGCGCTCGCATGGTATCGGCGGCGGCGGCTGCGGCCGGTGCCGTTTGAAACCGTGGGCGGCGCGCTGGGCAAGTGAGTTGATCCGGCCGCGTAACTCGCGCTTTCCAGCCGTGCGCCAAAAGGGTAAACCATTGCCCATGCAAAAATTCATTCTTCCGCTGGGGTTGGGGCTTGCCGTCTGCTTGAACGTCATCCCGCTCCGCGCCGCTGCTCCGGCGGATTCGGCGTTCAACCAACTCGCCGAAGAATTTATCGCCGGCTATCTCGCGTGGCGTCCGCAGATGGGCACGGCGCTGGGATTGCACGAGTACGACGGGAAGATGACCGATTACAGCCGCGAGTCGCTGGCCGTCGAGCTGGCGCGGCTCAAGCGGTTCGAGATGAAGCTGGAGGCGCTGCCGGCGCGGGCGTTGAGCCTGGAAGCCTTTCGCGACGGCCGCATCCTGCGCACGGCGGTTCAGATGGAGTTGTTCCGCTTTCAGCAGATGGAACGGTTCTCGCGCAACCCGATGACGTACGCGAATCCGTGCGACGTGAACATTTACGTGAAGCGCAACTTCGCGCCGCTCGAAGATCGGGTGAAATCTATTATCGCCATCCTGAACCAGACGCCCGGCGCGATGGCCGCCGCCCGCGCGAACCTCCAGGCATCGCTGCCCCGGCCCTACGTCGAGACAGCCATCGAAATGGCCGGAGGCGCGGCGGACTTCCTGGCCAAAGACCTGGTGCTCGCGCTCGCGGACCTGAAGGACGCGGCGTTGAAGCGTGCGTTCGCCGCGGCCAACGACCGGGCGGTGGCGGAGTTGCGCGGCTACGTGACGTGGTTGAAGAACGAACGGCTGCCGCAGGCGCATAACCGTTACGCGCTGGGCCGGGAAAAATTCCAGCAAATGCTCCGGGCCGGCGAACTCATTACGCTGTCAACGGAGCGCATTCTGGAAACGGGCCTCAAGGAATTGCGTCGTGAGCAGCGCATCTTCGCGGAGACGGCGCGGAAGATTGACCCCAAGCGCCCGGCCATCGAGGTGTTCAGGGACATTCAGAAGGAACATCCAACGGCGGAGAGTTTGATTCCCGACACGCGGAAAAACCTGGAGGCGATCCGGCAGTTCGTGGTCGAGCGGAAGATTGTCACCATCCCGTCCGACGTGCGCGTGCGGGTGGAGGAGACGCCGCCGTTCGACCGCGCGACGAGTTTTGCGTCCATGGACACGCCCGGCCCGTTCGAGACCAAGGCGACGGAGGCCTATTACTACGTGACGCCCGTGGAGAGGCACTGGCCCGCGCAGCAGCAGGAGGAGTGGCTCACGGCGTTCAACTATTACACGACCGACGTGGTTTCCATCCACGAAGCCTACCCTGGCCATTACGTGCAGTTCCTTTGCCTGAACGCATCGAGTGCGACGAAGGTGCAGAAGATTTTCAACAGCTATGCCTTCATCGAAGGCTGGGCGCATTACACCGAACAGATGCTGCTGGATGAAGGCTTCGCCGCCGGCGCGTCGCCAAAACCGACCGCAGCCGAGTCGCTCCGGGCCGCGAAGTATCGGCTCGCGCAATCCGATGAGGCGCTGCTGCGGCTGTGCCGGCTGTGCGTCGCGATCAAGACGCACTGCGAGGGAATGTCGCTGGACGACGCCACGCGCTTCTTCCAGGAGAACTGCTATTACGAGGCGAAGCCGGCGCGGCAGGAGGCGGTGCGCGGCACGTTCGATCCGGAGTATCTGTACTACACGCTGGGCAAGCTACAGATTTTGAAACTGCGCCGCGACTGGCAGAAGCAGGAAGGCGCGGCGTATTCGTTGCAACGCTTCCACGATGAACTGCTGCGCCACGGCGCTCCGCCGCTGCGGTTGTTGCGCGAAGTGATGCTCAAGGACCGGCGCAGCTGGGACGAAGTTTTCTGAGCGCCTGTCCGAATAGTGGTGCTGGCGCCCTCGCCGGCGAAAGTCCTGCGGGCGCCTCGCCCGCAGCAGGCGCGCCGGGCGGGGTGCCTGCCCCACTAACCATTTTCAAAACGGCTCTGCGCTAGTAATTCCACTTCCGATAAATCTCGTACACATCCACCCGTCCGCCCGCAAAGTAAGGATTGGCGGGGAAATGAAACCGGCGCTGCTGACGGTCGTAGGTGAGATGGGTCGGACGGTCGGGCGAATTGGGATCGTAGGCGGCGAACTGGATTTCGCGTTCCGTCTCGCGCGCGTCGAACACCACCACCGCGTGGTTGATGCTCAGTCGCGGAAAGCGGACGAGATGCACGACGGGCGGACGGTTCTGCTGGAGTGCCGCGGTCAGTCGCCGCGCCTCCTTCTCCTGATGCGTGCGCGACAGCGGAAAGAGCATCCGCCAATGGCCGCGCTGAAAATAGCTTCGCCACGCGCCGCCGCATTCAGCTTTCAACAGCGCCTCATGTGCGCGGCTGAACTCGTGGAGGTTCGCGTAGCCGGGGATGACGATCTTCGCTTCCTCACTCAAGCGCCGGCTCGGATCAATTCGCATCACCCGGCGGATGAGGCGGCGGCAGGTCGCGGTGTCGGCCACCGGTTCGTGCGCGTCAAACCGCGCGTGCTGGAAAAACTGCCGGGCCGACCGCGCCACGACGAAGCAATGATGCGTGTAGTCCGGCGGCGGTTGGTGGCGGGCGTGGGTCGTGCGGCCGGTCGTCACGTCGAAGTGATAGTCCCACACCAGTTCGTTGGCGTAGGCGAACCGGTCCTGCTCGAACGAAAACGGCCGCGTGCCGGCGGCGGTTTGGTGCGGCGCGCGGGCGCAGCCGCTGAGGACCGTTGCCAGCAGAATCCAGCCAGGGACCGCGCGGAGAAATCTCAAATTGAAAATGAAAAAATGAAAACTCACAACAGACTTGCGGCGGACGCTATCGGTGCGCTACCAAACTGGCAATGCTTTACGAATCCTGGCGTCAGATCGCGCGCGATCGGCGTGCCGAGCTTGCGCTCTGTGATTTTAGCCGAGGCACCCGCTGGAGTTTCGCCGAGTTGGACCGCGCGGCGGAAAACAGCGACGGGGCAAGGGACTCCACCTGTCATCCACGCGGATTGAGCGCGGATTTTGTGATCGCAGTTCTGCGAGCCTGGCGAACCGGCAGCGTGGTTTGCCCGCTGGAAACAGGTCAGGCTCCCATCGCCGTCCGCGGTCTGCCGCCCGGCATCGTCCACCTGAAAACCACTTCGGCCACGTCGGGCATGCCGCGCTTCGTCGCGTTCACCGCCGCGCAACTGGCCGCCGACGCGGAGAATATTACGCGGACGATGGGGCTGCGCGCGGACTGGCCGAACCTCGGCGTCATTTCCCTCGCGCACTCTTACGGGTTTTCCAATCTCGTTCTGCCGCTTCTGCTTCATGGCGTGCCACTGTTCCTGGTGGATTCGCCGCTGCCCGAGGCGGTGCGCCAGGCCGCCGCCGCTGCGCGCGAGATCACACTCGCGGCGGTGCCGGCGCTCTGGCGCGTGTGGCACGAGGCCGGCGTCATTCCGCCGAACATTCGCCTCGCCATCTCCGCTGGAGCACCGTTGCCGCTGCCGTTGGAGGAAGCGGTTTTCCATCACACCGGAATCAAGATTCACAACTTCTACGGCGCCACCGAGTGCGGCGGCATCGCCTACGACGCGACCGATGCGCCGCGCACGGACGCCGCGTGTGTCGGCACGCCCATGAAGAATGTTCGCCTCGCAATCCATCCGGACGGTTGCCTCGAAGTGCGCGGCGCGGCGGTCGGCGAGTCTTACTGGCCCGAAGCGGCTCCCCAACTCGCCAACGGTTGTTACCGCACGAGCGACCTGGCGGAGTTGGCCGATGGCCGTGTCTTCCTGCGAGGACGGGCCGGCGACCAGATCAACGTCGCCGGCCGCAAAGTTTCCCCAGAGGGCATCGAGCGCGCGTTGTTGCTGCACCCGCTCGTGCGGGACTGCCTGGTTTTCGGCGTGCCGAGCGCGGCCGCGGGCCGCGGCGAAACCATCGTCGCCTGCGTCGTCGCGAGTGGAAAGACGACGGGGGAGGAGTTGAAACAATTCCTGCTCGCCCGCATTCCAGCGTGGGAGGTGCCGCGCGAATGGCAGTTTCACGAATCGCTTGCGGTAAACCAGCGCGGCAAACTCTCGCGTGCCGAATGGCGCGCGCGGGTGGGACTCGCGTCGCCATAAACCGCGTTTTAATTTGGCGCGCACCTTTTTCTTGAAACAGCCGCCGCGCATGGACAACCTCGCCGCCGTTGACCATGAAAACCTTTCACGCGAAAAAACTATGAACTCAACTCTCCGCGATGCTTCCCGTCCTCAGCCTTCCGCCGCTCACCCCGGAAACCTGAACCGCCGTTCCTTTCTCCGCGCCGCCGCCGTCACGGTGGCCGGTGCCGCGCTTGTGCCCGGCGCGTCCGCCGCCGAGCGCGATTGGAGCGGGAAAAAGCCGGTGCGCTATCCCGACTCCGACATCGTGGTGCTCGACAAACGTTTCGGCAGATACAAGATCGGCAACACGCCCATTCAGCGCCTCGCCACCGGGATGCTTTGGGCCGAGGGGCCGGCGTGGAGCGCGGTGGGCCGCTACCTTCTGTGGAGCGACATTCCGAATGATCGCCAGATGCGCTGGCTCGACGAGGACGGCCATGTGAGCCTGTTCCGCCAGCCCGCCGGCAACAGCAACGGCAACACGTTCGACTTCGAGGGGCGGCAGATCGCCTGCGAACACGGCACCCGCCGCGTCACACGCTACGAACACAGCGGTGCCGTCACCGTGCTGGCCGACAAGTGGAATGGCAAACCGCTCAACGCACCCAACGACGCCGTGGTGCATCCCGACGGCGGCGTCTGGTTCACCGATCCCGGCTACGGCAGCATGGGCAACTACGAGGGGCACAAGTCCGAGTTGCAGATCAAGGAAGCCGTCTATCGTCTCGACCCGAAGACGGGCAAGCTGGAAATCGTCACCGATGAGTTGAACAAACCCAATGGCCTGTGCTTCTCGCCGGACTACAAAAAGCTCTACATCGCCGACAGCGGTGGCAAAGACCCCAAGCCGATCAAAGTGTGGGACGTGACCGACAGCACCAAGCTGAAGAACGGACGGATGTTCGCCTCGATGGAAATGGCGGGCAAGCTGGGTGGCGCGGACGGCATTCGCGCCGACGTGGACGGCAACATCTGGGCCAGCGCCGGCTGGGCGGGCGAAGGCTACGACGGCGTGCATGTCTTCGCGCCGGACGGCGAGCGCATCGGGCAGATACTGCTGCCAGAGATTTGCTCCAACGTCTGCTTCGGCGGCGCGAAGCGGAACCGCTTGTTCATGACGGGCAGCCAGTCGCTTTACGCGGTGTACGTGGAAACGCGGGGGGCGCACATTACGTGAGCCTTCCCCCGATCATTTCTGCGCGGCCAGAAACTCGATGAGGTCCACAAACTCCTGCCGACTCATCGCCTGCTCCAGGCCCAGCGGCATCCCGGAGTTCTTCGCAATTTCGCGTTTCAGGATCGCCGCCTTCGGAATCGTTTGCACCGCGTCCGCGCCCACGCGGAGTTTGATTTGCCCGACGGTTTCTTCCCCGATGAGGCCGGTGTAGGTTTCGCCATCCGCCGCCTCGATGGTCACCGTCTCGTTACCTTTGGTGATTTCCGCGCCCGGCTCCAGGATGGACTTAATGATCTGCTCGCGCGTCAGCCGGGCGGCGATTTGGTTCAAGTGCGGCGCAAAGTTCACGCCCGTGTCGCCGAGCTTGTGGCAAATCGCGCAGGTTCGGGTGAACACCGCTTTGCCGGCGTCGGCGTTGCCGCGCATGGTAAGGAGTTCCGCGATGGGCGGCAGTGCCTCACCGGGCGGTTTACCGCGCACGATCTCGCCGGCCTTCGCGTCGCCGGGCTTCACCACGGTCATCACGCCGTTCATCGTCAGCCAGTGCGCGGGAAAACTGCACAGGTACGGATAATCTCCCGGCTCCGACGGCGCGGGGAAGCGCAGCTTTTCCATGCCGCCCTTGGGCGCGACCAGTTTCGTGGCGTGTAGAACTTTCTTTGAATCCGGCACGAAGTTCTTCGCGAAGCCGCCGCCGCCCATCGTGTCGGCGAGCTGGCCGGTTTCCTCCATCGCACCGGGCGCGACGATGAGCAGGTTGTGCGGCATCTCGTCCGGGTTCTCGAAAACAATTTCCACCGGGCGGCCGGCCTCGACATAGAAGTGCGTCACATCGAAACGCATCCGCGATTCGGCCGCCTGGATGACGACGCGCTGCACCTCGACGCTCTTGAGCGTCGCCAGGATCTTTTCACCGAGCGGTCCCGGCAGAAATTTGGCCAGGTAACGGCCCAGCTCGAGCACTGCGGCGAATTCCGGCGTATCGCGATCCGCCACCGGCACGCGGGCCGCATAGCCGGCGACGGCCTGGCCGAACGACTCGAAGTTTTTCTTCGGCCACGCGTCGCGGTTCAACTTCGCGAGCGACGCGAGGGCGGCGGCGGGATCAGTTTCCGCCACGACCAGCGCGCTGAGAGCGGAGAAACTTTCCATGTCGTGACCGGGAATCCGGCCCAGCGCGTTGATGGCGGCGCGGCGCACCACGGGCAACGGGTCGCCGCTCAACTCAATCGTCGCGCTCGGTTCCGGCGCGGGGTTTTCCTCCTTTGCGAACACCTCGCGGCGCTTGCCATCCAGCACCCGCAGCCGGAAGCCTTCGAGCCGGCGGGCCATGCCGCTGTCCGTGCGGTTCCAGATGGTGAGCTTGTTCACGAAATGCTCGCGGCCCAAGTCCAGTTCCCACCACGGGTCGGTTTGATCCTCGGGCGTGGACGCGTGGGTGCCGGCGCTGGAACTGCCGCCGGTCTTGCCGTCAATCGCCAGTTCGGCCGGGCGATTCAGTGCGGTGGCGGACTGGCTGGCCCGGCCCGTGGACGCGACGTTGCGCCCGTTGCTGAACACCTGCACCTCCGCGAGGGTAAGCGTGCGCGTCTGCCCGGGCAGTTCGATCCGAACAAACCGCGACGGCACCGCCCCGGCTTGGTGCGTGGCGACCCCGGGTGACAGCGCGGTGAGGAGCGGCAGCGTCTTGGGGTAAAATTCGCCGAGCAGCTTTGGATCGTTGATCAAGGCCGTAGCGTCGAGCAGATCGTTAAGGGTGTGCGGCGCGTTCGCGGCGAGGTTCCACGCGCCGGCAATGGCACCATCCGCCCGGAGCATCGCGGCGAAGCCGGCCTGGCGGATGTTGGAATCCTTGTCCTTCGTGGCGAGGCGCTCGATCAGGCCGCGCACGCCGGCCAGTTCATTCGTCGGCCACTGCGCCAGCAACTGCGCGAGGTCGGCCTGCGCACCGCCCGTGGCGCGACCGAGTGCGGCTTCAAGTTCCTTGAGTTCGCTGGTGGAATTGAGCCTCGCCAAACCACTCAAAGCTTCGCGGCGGAATTTCGCCTCGACACCTTCGCGGGTGAGCAGCGCGGCGAAGACCGGCTGGCTGCGCGCCGCGCCGGTCAGTTCCGCGACCGAGAGTTGGTTGAGCGCGTAGGCCAGGCCGCGCGGATTGCCGGCGGCGAAGGGCTGGCCGCGGGCGATGGCAGGCTTCCACGATGGGCCGAGCGTGCGGAGCGTTTCGCCGAGGACGTAGTTGACGTAGTAATCGCGTTTGCTTTCGTCATCGGGTTCGCGGCTCAACGCCTGCAACGCGATTTCCGCCGCCGCCGCGCCGCGTTCGCCGTCGAAGAAACTCAGCGTGAGCAACGCTTCGAGGCGCGCGCGCGGGAAGTCGTCGGCGATCTGCTTGCGCAGCAGCGCAAGCGGGTCGGGCACGCGGTTGAGCCAGAAGCGCAACGCGCGCGTGGCGGCGGCGCGGGCGCGCGGTTCCTTCGCGTCGAGCAGCCGGTCGAGCAGCGCCCGGGCCACGTCGTTCACCACGTTGAGGCTCTGGTAAACCCAGAGTCCCTCCAACAGGTCATGTTCGTAGTCCGGCCCTTGCGGATCAAGGTCGCGGAGCCACGCGTTCAACGCGGGCACGACCTCGTCGCGGTTGCGCTCGTTGAGCTCGCGGCGGGCGCGGTAGCGGGCGTCGTCCTCGTATTCCAGGAGCGCGTCGAGCACGGCGGCGGTGCTCGCGCCCGCGAGTGTGGGCGGCTTCACCAGCGGGCGCGCGGGATAGGTGACGCGCCAGATGCGCCCGTGGCTGTGATCGCGGCGTTCGTCGCGCAGGCTGTATTGCATGTGGCCCACGAGCGGGTTGAACCAATCCACGAGGAACAGCGAGCCGTCCGGCGCGAAGCGGATCGCCACGGGGCGGAAGTTCGGATCGCTCGAATCCACCAGATCCTCGATCATCTCGCCGGTGAAACCGGAGCCTTCCTCCGCGACCTTGTATTGCTTGACGCCCTGGAAGCCAATGCAGTTGTTGAACAGAAAATTTCCCTGCGCCTCGGGCGGAAAGTGCCCGCTGCTCACCAGCACGCAGCCGCCCGTTGGCCGCACGGAGAATGGAATGAAAGTTTTTTGACCGACGTGCTTGTCCGGGTAAATCACGCGCCCCGACATCGCCGAGCCGAAGTAGTTCTGCCCGCCCGACGCGTCCGCGATGAAGTTCTGGCCCCAGCGGTCAAAGACGTGCCCCCACGGATTGGCGAACGGGTACGACACGAACACCGTCGTCTCCCAGGTGCGCGGAAACAGGCGGAACGCGCCGGCGTTCGACAGCCGCAGCACGCCGTAGGGGGTCTCGATTTGCGAGGCGTGGAAGGTGCCTTCATGGAAATAAAGCCCGCCGTCCGGGCCCCAGAAAAATGCGTGAATCGCGTGATGGCTGTCCTCGCTGCCCAGCCCGTGCAGGATCATTTCACGCTCGTCGGCCTTGTCGTCGCCGTCGGTGTCCTTGAGGAAAAGCAGATTGGGTTGCGACGCGACGTACAGGCCGCCGTGGCCCAATTCGAGGCCGGTGGGCAAATGCAGGCCGTCGGCGAAGGTGCTGACTTTGTCCGCCTTGCCGTCACCATTGGTGTCCTCGAGAACGATGATTTTGTCGTTGGGCGGAGTCGGCGGTTTGTATTGCGGGTAGGTGGGCATGGTCGCGACCCACAGGCGTCCGCGCGCATCGAAGGTCATCGCGACCGGGTTGGCCAGTTCGGGAAACTCCTTCTCCGACGCGAACAAGTTGACCGCGTAACCGGGCGCGAGTTTGAAACGTTTCGCGGCGACCGCCGGGTCTTGCGTCGAGAGGTCAACCGTGCCGCCGCGATTGGGCTCCTTGCGCTCCTGCGCGGACAGCGGCGCGGTCAGGACGCCGACCAACCCCAGAGCGGCCAGTAACCAGGAAAGGCTCCATGAACTGCCAAGGCTCACGAATTGCGCCCGTGAACCGGGACAAGGTAGGAAATTCATCGAGCCTATGAATCAGGGCTTGAACTGGTCCGTCGCCTTCACCAGCGGCAACACCTTTGATTCGATGTCCGCCTCGCTTTCGTCCACGTCCACCTTGTGGATGAACCAATGCTCGACGTGCTCCGCCGCCGCGCCGGGCGCGAGTTTGACGAGCGCGCCGAGCGTCTCCACCTCCAACATGTCGCCGTTGGTGTAACACTCGGTGTTCACGCCGAAGTCGGGATATACCGCCTTTGCGTCGAAGCCGAAACGTTTGATGAACAGCTCGCCGTTGGCCGCGAACGCCACCCAACCGGGCGTGTTCATCACGCCGATTTTTTGCGCTTTGCTGCTCTTTGGATCGCTGCGCAACTGGATGAATCTGGTGCCCCAGATCCAGCGCGGGTCGCGCATGTCCGTGTAGCCCCACAACGCCAGCGAACGCACCGGCAGCAACTGCTCGGCGTGCGGCTTGGGCGGTTCGTGCGGGATGATCGCGCGGCCCGGCCCCTGCATCACCGACAACGCCCACGGCGCCAGTTCCACGGCCCAGGGATTCTTGTTCGTCAGGCGATGCCGCACCGTCACATGGTTGGCGTCGCCGGCCAGGGTGATTTCCATTTCCTTCTGGATGCCCGTCGTGGCTTCGACAGTCTGCGTGAGCCGGAGCGCCTGGCCGTCCCACTTGGATTCGACGGGCGCGTTGTCGGGCGCGTAGGTGCGGGGCTGCACTTCCGGCGCGTGCCAGAGCCGGTGGCCGCCGTAAATGTTCCATTTGTCGCCGCCGGTCTGGCCGAGTTGATCCTTCCACTCTTTGAAAAGATTCTGTCCGCCCTTGAAGCCAAGCCGCAGCACGCGCGGCCCCACGTCGGTGGTCGCCACGAGTTCGATTTGTTCATTGCTCAACCGGACGCAATTGTTCCAGCCGCCGTAAGGTATTTTTTCCATTTTCATCGCCGCTTCCAGGTGGTTGGCCGACAGTTGTAAAATCAGGATGACAACAACGCTCAGGCTTTTCATGGGCAAGAGCAGACAAAAACCACGCGCGCTTGGCAAGCCCGCTCGTCGTGCCGGGCCGCTCGGAAGCGCATAAAAATTGCGCTGACGGCGCGGACGAAGACGACGGAGGGCCCGTCGGCGCAGATGAGCGGCCAACTGCAATGGCCCCTGCCACCGCCATCGCCGGGGCGGTGTACGCTTTGTCGAACTCTCCAGTGCGCCGCGGGCCGTCCACGCTTGTTTCCATGAGTTACTGGTAAATTTCTGTGATAGGCAGCGCCGGGTGATGCTGCCAATGTCCTCCGAATCGCACGATGAACAAACAGGTCAAGCACATCGCCTTCTTCAAGTTCAAAGCCGACCGCACGCCGGAGCAGATCGCCGAGGTCTGGCGCATCATCGAGGATTTGCCGAAGCAGATTCCCGGCATCCTCGACCTTACGTGGGGACCGAACAACAGCACCGAGGGACTCTCGCAAGGCTTCACGCACAGCTTTGTGATGCTGTTCGAGAGCGCGGCGGCGCGGGATGCCTATCTGCCGCATCCCATCCACCAGGAAGCCGCGCGACTGGTGGTGCCGCATCTGGAATCGGTCATTGTCTGCGACCATGAAGTTTGACGATCCTGCGGCATCTGCAATTATCGCCACACGAAAGCATCAGTTATGAAACTCATCACGCCATTCTCCTTCGCCCTAATCGCCGCCCTGCGCATCACCGCAGCGGAAGCACCGCCCGCGCCCGGTCCGAACATCCGGACGGTCTTCGACGGGAAGACGCTCGCGGGTTGGGAGGGTAATCCGAAGCTGTGGCGCGTGGAGGATGGCGCGCTCACGGGCGGCTCCTACGTGGAGACGGTGAAGCAGAATGAGTTTCTCGCCACCACGCGCGATTACACGAACTTCATCGTGCGGCTGAAGATCAAGCTCACGGGCACGAACGGCTTCATCAACTCGGGCTTCCAGATTCGCAGTCAGCGCGTGCCGAACAATTCCGAGATGGCGGGCTACCAGTGCGACTTCGGCGAACCGAACTGGTATGGCGCCATCTACGACGAGTCGCGCCGCAACAAGGTGATGTCCGCCTCGGACATGAGGGCGCTGCGCCCCGTGATCAAGCGCGACGGGTGGAACGACTACGTGATACGCGCCGACGGCCCCCGCGTGACAACGTGGATCAACGGCGTGATGGGCACCGACTACACCGAGGCCGACGCGGGCATCGTGGACTGGGGCAAAATGGGCATCCAGGTTCACGGCGGCGGCAAGGCCGTGGCGCAGGTGCGGAACATCACGGTGGAAGAACTGCCGCCCACGCCGCCGGGGAAAATCTTCCGTGGCGCGCCGGAGCCGAAGAAGACGACCTCCGACAACACGGGCAAGGCACGCGGCGCGGCGCAGACGGCGAGTAATGCGGAGCCGGTGTCGCCGGAGGAAGAGAAGGCGCGATTCACGCTCGCGCCGGGATTTGAGATGGAGCTGGTCGTGAGCGAGAACATCGAGGCGGGCTTCGGCAAGTTCATCACGGTGGACTGGGATCAGCGCGGCAATCTCTGGACGATGACGGCGCTGGAGTATCCGGTGGACGGCAACGAAAACGCCGCCGCTGCGAAGGAACTCTACGCCAGCAAGGCGAAGGACAAGGTGCTCGTCTATGACCGCGATCCGAAATCACCCACGGGCTACAAGAGCCAGCCGCGCGTCTTCGCCGAGGGGCTGGCGATCCCGCTGGGCATTCTCCCCTACAAGAA
>JANNEF010000215.1:0-3454 GCA_031378375.1 Verrucomicrobiota bacterium
CCCTACCGTGGAATTTAGATGCGTCCGCCTTGGGCTTGCCCGCCGCGCCGCTTGCGGGAATAGTCGCCGCAGGCTTAACTTATGCCCGATGAAACTCCGAACCGACCTGATCCAGTACGCAACCCCGGAGGAAGCACTCCAGGAGGCGCTGGCGAACACTCACCGCTACAAGCCCGAGCCGCTTTTCTCGCAAACTGGAACTGGGAGTCTGTCATCCGCCACAACCGAGGAGTCTGCGAAAGAGGTCGAGCGCAGCATGGAAAGAATTCAGAGAGCTTTACAGCAGTCGGCCGCGAGTGGGAAGAACGGCGACTCGTAGCCACCACCCTCGGCGAGACCCTCGACTACCTCCGCACCTGCCATCGCCGCGCGCCCTTCCTGTTCTTCAACGGCAACACCTTTGCGGACATCGCCCGCACCTTCAGCGATTATCTCTTCGCCGAACTCCAGCACGGACGCCGGCGCGAAGCCACCTCCGTCGTGGCCCACTACGTCGCCGGCGTGTTGGACCGCGAATCCATGGCCCAAATCCTGGAAGAACTCTGCCAAGCGGCGGACTTCCAGCCCGGCGACCGCGTCAAGACCCTGCGCGGCTCACTGCGCGGGGTGATCCTGCGCGTGCTACCGGATGGGCGGGTGGCGTGGCGCGCGGACTCCGGCGCGGAACTCGTGGCCCTGCCGGAAAGCTTGTTGCGCGTAACCCGGTGATGGGCCGCAACTCCCCTCCCCATCCGCGTCCATCCGAGTGCTTCGTGGGCAACTCCTTCTTCGACTACGCCCGCCGCATCCGTTCCAGCACGTTCATCGTAATCCGCTGGCAACGCGCGTCCGGTCCCTTGGGTTCCGTGTAAGCCTTCGGACGCACGTAACCGGGCGGCGCGCTCAGACCATCCGCCCACCAGCAGGTGCCCGCATTGAAGACGAAATTCCCGCGCGGCCCCGGATACACCGTGGCGGTGAACACGCCGCCGTTGGGTTTGCCCGGCGCGCTTTGCGTCGGCGCGGTGGCGACGATTTCGAGACCGGGAATCTTCGCCGGATCACCGTGCCATTCCCAGCCCACGAGACCGGGGATGCCCTCGCCGCGCTTCATGCCCGTGCCGGCGAAGAGCCAGTGATCGGGCGCGGCGCAAATCCAGTCCGCGCCGCCGGTCACGGGGCCGGTGCTGTGCGCGCCCATCAGTTCGTTCGCGAAAGGGCGCTCGTGCGCGAGCGTCTTCATCGCTTGAAACTCGAACGTCCCACCCGGCGGCCCGAACACCCCCACGCGCTCGAACGCCCGGTGCTCCACCCTGCGCCCGTCCGGCGCGTGCAGGATGCGCCCGCACACCGCGTTGCCGGAGAGGAACGCCGCGTTCACGCCCGCACCGATGGCGGCCTGCACATTGCGAAACATCTCGATGCTCCAATACTCGTCATGGCCCACCGAGAGAAAACCCTTCGCCCGGCGCAACCCGCGCGCGTCCGTGTGCGTGTCGAGATTCGAGATGTAACTCACGTCGCAACCCTGCTGCTCCATCCAGTAGGCCAGCGGGAATTCCCACAGGAAGAACTCGCCGGAACCCTGCGACAGCGGCGCGTCGAGGATCTGGCAATACTTCCCGTAAGGCCGGTTGAAGCCCACCTGCACGCCGCCGCCCCAGTACCATTGCTCCTTGCCGTTGTCGTAAAGCGAGAACTGGCTGGGCCAGCGGTTGTACGCCTGCCAGGTGTTGTCGCTGCACTGGAACAGGAAATCCGCGCGGCGGTCATCGCGCACGATGAAGATGACGTAACTCTGCCAGCCCTCGCGCGCGGCGGTGAGCTTGCCCAGATACACGCCGCTCAACCAGTCGCGCGGAATCCGCAGCGCGGCGCACGGCGTCCACGCGCAATCGCGCCCGCGCTTTGGCCCAACGGGCGGGTCCGGCTGCGTCGCGCCGGGGAACGGGCCGAGGCTCAGGACGTGCCGCGCGCCCGCGCCGCCGTAATAACCCAGGCGATAAAGGTCCAGCGTGAAGGCGGACACGGGATTCGTGCTGACGTGAAAGCGGATGGTGTCGCCGGCGCGGACGCTGGTGTGCGAGCAATAACCCTCGATCCACGGGCAGCGATATTTGGTCTGGGGATCGGTGGCGGTCTTTTGGAGCAGCCAGTCGCGCGTGCCGGGCCGCGCGTTCTCGCGGCGGATCAGATCGCTTTGGGCGAACGCCGCCGAGGCATGGCGGGAAACCGATGCGCAACCGGACAACACCGCCGCCGCGCCGAACCCGGCGACGCCCTTGAGCAACTCGCGCCGCGAGATGCCGGTGGCGGGCGGAGGCGGCGGGCCGGGTGAGGTGGACTTTGGTTTGCGTGAGTTCATCTCAACGATTTGTTTGGCACAGAGCCGGTCTGTGTCATTTTGAAATGTTCCATGACACCTAATGACTAACGCGAGCAACCATCGGTGACAGGGACGGTGGAGTGGGAGCGGGCTTTCCGAATTGCCAATCGGTTTGGTTTGGCAACTCAATCATCACTGTGTCTTTCTGTTGTTGAGGCGCTCGTCAACTTCGGATGCTCTCAACACGCTGTTGTCGCGTGAATCCTGGAATCCCATCAGCTTCCATCGTCTGTAGGGCGGTCGAGTGCCAACCTTGGCGTCGGGGACATAAACCGCACGAACATGCTCGGCGTCGTAAATTAGGAAACGAGTGACAATCGGAGGTCGTGGCCTGTCGTGCTCCGTGGAATCTTGGCTGTCAGGCGGTCCGTACTTGGAAATGAATAGTTCCAAATCGTCGTTTGGCTGAGTTGTCGCTCTCGTTGGAGCGTCGGAAGCAGTTGGGGACCGACTGCCAATCATTGCTGCGAATAAAAACACGACCACAGCCAAGCCGACGACACTGAGGATAACGAGAAAGCAACCACCTAAAAAGCCAACGCCCTGTTTCTGTGGTGCTGCGTAGTGAACCAGCGGAACTGCTGCCAGAGGTTTACCACAATGGGGGCATGTGTTTGTGTGGGAGTGGGAGCTAAATGGGCTGGCCTCTGAACGGCGGTTAGCAAAATACATGATGATGCCGAAGACCGTGCCCAAGGCCAGAATACTAATGATGATTTCTGTGGTGCCCATCTTGCATTGGCACTAATCCCGCATGGCATTAGCCGACGCTGCCTGAACGGAATCGTTCCAGCGGATTGGCGCGGCGGGTATTTCCTGCTGGCTCATCGGCGGCAAGTTACGCCCGCCGGCGGGCCGCCGTCACGCCCAAAAATCCACCCTTCGGCGGCGCAGGCGAACCGCTGCGTGGTTCCTCGCAGTTGTTAGTGGAATACAACCGCCCTCTCCCCGGCCCTCTCCCCCAGGAGAGGGAGACCCGTTGCACGCCGCTGGAACATTCGTGCCCGTCTCTGCCTTCGTGCGCCATCTGGTCATTCTCCGCCAATGCCGCACGAGAACCAGCGACATCCATCTCGCCGAAACGCGCCG
>JANNEF010000435.1:0-6208 GCA_031378375.1 Verrucomicrobiota bacterium
CGCTTCGCTCCGGCATCCCTCAAAGACTGGCCGCAGGGCCGGAGCCATTGGTGCTTCTTGGTGCCAGTGTCCTGCTTTGAAAACTACAGAAACTGTCCTGCTTTGCTTTCACCGCGACAAGGTAAATGTTTGGATGAAAATCTTCCAGGGCGCATCTCAGTTTATGGCCAGGCGTGCCCGGGGTGGGGCGATGCCAGTGGACCCGCAGCCAGCAGCCCAAGCGCAAGCGTCATCCGCGAACCCCGGCTTTTTCGACCTCGCCATCGCCTCCCTCACCACGCCAAACCCCCAAGGCAACGGATTCACGCCTTTCGTTTCATGACACCAATGCTCCGTCAGCATCATTACACACACTGCGGACGAGCCGCAAAGTTCCGTGAAAATCAACAGAGGGTTACAGAATCCTACACGTGGCGGGAGCGGAACAGAGTTTGAAGTCATTTACCACTTTGGGATTTGTAATTTGAGTTGATTGAATTGAGATTCGGCGACGGTCATGGGCAGCAAATATTTCGAGCCGGGAGAACAGCGGGCGGCCAGGGTGAACGATCTGTTCGCTTCCATCGCTTCGCGTTACGATTTAGTGAACGACCTCCAGAGCTTCGGGCTGCATCGCCGGTGGAAACGACGGCTGGTGGCGCTGGCGGCGCCGCAGCCGGGTGAAAGGGCGCTGGACGTTTGCTGCGGCACGGGGGATCTGGCGTTTTCGCTGACGCAGCGCGGCGCGGAGGTTACGGCGGTGGATTTCAGTGAGGCGATGCTGGAGGTGGCGCGGGCGAGACTGAAGGTTCGGAATCCAGGGTTCAAAGCTCAAGGGTCGCTTCAGTTCCGCCAGGAGGACGCGCTGCAGTTGCCATTTGCAGACGCTTCCTTCGATCTCGTGACGGTGGGCTACGGACTGCGCAACCTGTCGTGTTGGGAGACGGGACTGCGCGAGATGTGGCGCGTGGCCAAACCTGGCGGGCGGCTGTTGGTGTTGGATTTTGGCAAACCGGACAACGCTCTCTGGCGGAGAATCTTTTTTGCCTACCTGCGCTGGCTGGTGCCCATCTTCGGCAAGTTAATTTGCGGCGACTCGCCGGCTTATCGCTACATCCACGAATCGCTGATCAATTATCCAGCGCAGCGGGGTGTGGAGGAGTGGATGCGCCGGATGAATTGCCCAGACACCCGAGTGCTGAACCTGCTCGGCGGGGCGATGAGCATCAATTACGGGCGGAAGAAATGAGATTGCTGGCAGCCGGTTCGAGTAATTCGCGACCGGCGGTCTGGGTGCGGAAAGGTTTGGTCTCGCCGGGACGGAAAAGTTCGGCAATGTACGGTTGCATCCGTGTGGCATTGAGCGCGGGAGCGCTACCCATGTGGTATTCAACCTTGCCGGCCTGATTGGTGCGGGCCGCTTCATAGACCGGCCGGTTGAGGGCGGAGGCATTGACGAGGGCCTGGATGAGCATGGGTTGATAGCCCAATTCACCCGCCGCCATGTGCGTGATGTTGGTGGCATTGACGAAGTATTTTCGGAGTTCCGCAGAACTGAAGGCCCCGTTGGCGTTGCAACCGCCAATGATAAGATTGTGGATTTCGCGGGCGCGGGTGGAACCGATGACTCGCGCCAGATCCCTGGCTGAATAGTAGGGCGTCACCTGCCCCGTCGCCAGCATACCCGAGTGCGGGTAGAAGGCGTAACGATTGCCCCACCCTGCCGGCACGCCGATGCCGTGTGAATTGACGATAAGCGCGCGGTTGTTGGTCAGGCCGTTGAGGGCGGCAATTTCCCGCAGGCGACTGCCGGCCCACACGTCGAGGTAATGGTTGCTTTCTTCCGGTTGCGGTGGCGTGTAAAATTGCGCCAGCCACCGGAGGTCTGATCCCAGTTCGCCGCGATCGGCCTTGGCCAGAGTTTCTGCGGAGAGCGGCCAACCCAGAGTCAACGCCAGCCCACATAGCGCAGCGAGCAACCCCCGACGAACCCAACGCCCAGCACTGGCAAAAAGCGCCGTGGGGCCGCGCGTTTTGCGCGGCTTTGCCGGGAGCGGTGGCGTTGGCCAATGGTACAACATTCAGGGATTTCCAGTTGAGTCGTGCTGTTGGGATGAAGGTCATCTCGTTGGTGGCGAGCAACAATTGGCGGGAGTACGCGGCGGCGGGTCGGCGGAATTACGCGGTGAGATTTAGGGGATCTTCGGACCGGCTGCGGAGGAAAGATTGTCTGCGCCGATCCGGTTGGCACGAAGATTTCTTTACGATCACTAGCGTGGCGGAAAAGTCCGGCGGTGGAAGCTGAACGATTTGACGAAAGCGGCTGATACCAGCGCAAAAACGAAAAACTAGAAAATATGAACAATCAAAATCAAACCGTTGAAGCGGCCAAGTCAGGGAAGATTTTTCCGGTTCAACTCACCAGAGCAAACAAACCAACTGAGCAAAGTATGATCAAATGTATTAAACCCACCCTGTGGTTCTGCGCGTTGTCACTTCTGACCGCCGGAGCCGGAATCACTGTCGGTGCGGCCGAATTGCCCCCGCCTCCGGCGGCGGTCTCCCCCGTCCCGCCGACCATTGACTCGCCACCCGCACCGCAAATTGCGGCCTCTCCGTCGCCGACGTTCCCGGGCAAGATGGTCACAGGCAAAATCGTCGCGGTGGATAAACAAAAGAACCAGGTGACAATCGACATCGCCGGCAAGTTGCACGTCCTGAAAATCGGCGCTGACTTGAAGATATTCAAAGACGGAAAACCAGCGACCATTGAGGATTTCGTGCCGAACCAGGAATTGAGTCTCGCCACGCGCGAAACGGCGCAGGGCACACTCGTCGTCGGCGTGAACGTCGGCCCAAGCCCCAGCCTTGCCGAATCAGCGGGACGGCCCGCCACCACGCCCGGGGGCAATGTCCCTGGTGCCGGCGGGAACTCCAGCGGCAACGGCCCGCCCTTTGCCACGCCGCGACCGATCAACCGCCCGACCTCCCCCATTCCGCCACAACCTCCAATTGACCGTCCGATCATTTCACCGTTCTAAACTCATCAACATTCCAAACATCCAACGACATAACTCATGAAACCGGCATCTTGCGACTGGAAGGAAACGAGCATGGTGAAAACCGGCTGGTTGACTGCATTAATCAACAGCTTGTTCTGTGCTTCAATGGCTGCCGCCACGGACGATCCGGCAGCGGCGGGAGACCAACAACCCTTGCGATACGGGCCGTTCGACATCCGGCCCCGCATCGGTGCAGCCCTGCATTACGACGACAACATCTACATCAACTCGACGAACCGGCAGAGTGACGCGATCTGGAGCTTCACGCCCGGGGTCTTGTTTGGAGCGGGGGATTACCGCAAGGCCGAGGAGAACTGGATGACACTCGACTACATGCCGAGCTTCATCGTGTTCACCCAGAACAGCCGCAACAACGCGATTGATCACGACGGTCGCCTGGGATTGCAACAACGCTCCGGTCCGATGACGTTCACGTTGCAGCAAGACGTCCAGGTTTTTTCCGGGTCAGTCGCGGATGTCGGCAGCCGGGTCAACCGCAACATTTACACGACGGAAGCAGGGGCAAGTTATGAGATCAGTCCGAAAACTTCCGTGGAAATCACTGCCCGCCAGCAATTCAACCAATACAAGAGCTTCGTTGATTTCAACGAATGGGTGGTGGGCGGTGGGGTGGATTACTGGCTCACGCCGAAAATCCGCATTGGTGCGGCGATCAACGGCGGCTGGCTTGATGTGCAGCGCAGCGCTAATCAGCAATACCAGCAACTGCAGGGGCGAATCGCCTACACGCTGACCGACAAAGTGGAATTGCGCGCATCACTCGGTGTCGAGTTACGCCATTTCGACGGTGGCAAGGACCGCGCTTATGCCATCTTCTCGCTCGGCGGCGTCTTCAAGCCGGTGGAAAACACCTCACTCACCTTGGATGCCTATCGGCGGAATCAAAATTCCATCGTCCTGGTCAATCAGAATTACACCACCACCGGCGTGAGCGGCGGCGTGCAACATACCTTCAAGGAAAAGTACACCGCGCACCTGACCGGCGGCTATGAAAATGCCGACTATAACGCCACCGTGGCGGCGGTTGCCGGGGCCGCGCGTAATGACGATTACGGGTATGTCCGCGTCGGACTGGACGCAAAAATTATTGAGCGCGTGACTGCCGGCGTCTTCTACCAATACCGCCGAAACAGCTCGTCTCTCCCCGGCTTTGGCTTCGACAACAACCAGGTGGGCGTCAACGTCGCGTTCTCCTACTGAAGTAACCATCCACCTCATGAAATTACGATGCCTGGTTCTGCCGGTCCTCGCGTGTGTGGTTTTTGCCCGGGTTGCGGGGTTCGCCGCAGAAACGACCACGAACTCACAGTCACCGCCCGTCGCTGACACTGAGAGCTACCGCCTCACATCGAACGATTTGTTACAGATCAAAATCTACCAGGAGGACGATCTGGAAACCAAAGTGCGGCTCGCCAAGGACGGCACGGCGACCTTCCCGCTCATCGGCACCGTTCAACTGGCCGGCCGCACAGTCGAGGAAGCGACCATGCTGTTGCGTGACAAGTTCGACGCTGATTATCTTGTCAACCCGCAGGTCACCCTCACGGTCGTCGAGTATTCCAAACGCCGGTTCATGGTCCTTGGCCAGGTGCAAAAACCAGGTGCCTTTGAAATCCCGAATGAGGAAACCGTCACACTCCTCCAGGCCATCGCCATGGCCGGCGGCTACACCCGTTTGGCCAATCCCTCGCGCGTCACCGTCACTCGTACTGTGGACGGCCGGAAAAACAATTTCCAACTCGACGCCAAAGCCGCCGCGCAGGATCCCACCACCAAACCGTTTGCAGTACTGCCCGAGGACACAATCACCGTGGCCGAACGGGTATTCTAAACTACTATGCCTTCTCTCGCTCCGTCACCTCACACCGGTCATCAGCCGGATTTGCGCGCA
Organism: Verrucomicrobiota bacterium; assembly: GCA_031378375.1. Taxonomy (GTDB): domain Bacteria; phylum Verrucomicrobiota; class Verrucomicrobiia; order Limisphaerales; family JANNEF01; genus JANNEF01. The sequence continues at coordinate 4,954 of JANNEF010000435.1, forward strand.
CTCTTCTACACCGTGCGCGAACGGGCTTGGATCGTCGCGCTCTGCCTGCTGCTGGCGGCGCTGGGCACCGCCGGTTATTTGTACCGCGCGCCGAAAATCTTTGCCGCCAAAACCGTGCTGCAGGTTGAGCAGGAGGAACAGAAGATCCTCAACATCGAACAGGTTCAAAAGGAGCACCTGCAAAGCCTCGACTTCCTCAAAACCGTTGAGCAGACGCTCAAGAGCCGCACGCTGCTGGAGCGCGTGCTGACCAATTACAACCTGGCCAAGCATCCCCGCTTCGCGCCCGCCTCACCGGAGGGCCCGCGCAGCACCGAGCAACTCGTGACTTTGCTCGGCGACATGGTGGACGTACGCCTGCGCAAAGGCACCCGCCTGATCGACGTGCAGGCCGAGCACCCCGTGCCCGCCTTCACTGAGTTGATCGCCAACGCGCTTGTGCGCGAATACATGCGCCAGAGTGTTGAACACAACGCCTCGGCTTCCGACACCGCCACCGAATTCTTGCAGACCGAGGCCATCCGCCTCAAAGCCCGGCTCGACCAATCCGAGGCTGCTTTGCAAACCTACCAGGAACAATCCCAGTCGGCCTCGCTCGAAGGCCGACAGGGTGTCATCAAGGAAAACCTCCGCGACCTCAGTTTCAAAGTTACCGACGCCAAATCCGCGCGCATCATCCAGGAATCCGCTCACGAACAAATCCGCCAGATGGGCACCAACCTGACCGGGCTGCTGGTCATCCCCGCCGTCGCCAACGACCCGCGCGTGCTCGAAATCCGGTCGCAGGTTGCCAAACAAGAATCCGAGATCGCCAACTTGACTCAGCGCTACCGCGCCAGGCATCCCAAATACATCCAGGCTCACAGCCAGTTGGCCGAATGGAAGAGCGCGCTGGGCATCGCGATCTTCAACGTGACGCAAACCGTCCGGCTGGCCTACCAGAATGCGCGCACCTCTGAACTGGCGCTCGAACAGGCACTGCGCGAACAGGAGACCGCCGCCCTCGAAATGGGCAAGCAGACCGTCCGCTACAACGAACTGGCCCGCGACGTTGAATCCGACCGCGCCCTCTTCCAGTCGGTCCTCAACCGCATCAAGGAGACCACTGTCACCAAGGACATCGGCTCCAGCAAAGTCCGGGTGGTGCAGCGCGCAGCGGTGCCGGAGAAGCCGATCAAGCCGGAAAAAATCAAAATCATACTCATGGGGCTGATTGCCGGCCTGGGTCTGGGCGTGCTGCTGGTGTTGCTGCTGG
>JANNEF010000251.1:0-38792 GCA_031378375.1 Verrucomicrobiota bacterium
CCGGCTGATGCGGTCCGGATGCCGCGCCCGGCTCATGGCGGTGTCGTAGCTGATGGCGCACTTGCAGTAGAGATCGTAGAGCGAGTTGTCCATCAGCAGCATTCCCTCCTTGGCCCCGGTCTGCATCGTGTTCTCCAGGAAGTGAAGCTGGTTCTCGCGGATCAGATTCCGCACCGCGTTGGTCGCGATCAACAGTTCGCACGCGAGAACGCGGCGTGTCCGATCTGTGCTGGGCAGCAAATCTTGGGCGATGACGCCCTGGAGCGAACTTGCCAGTTGCAGGACGACCTGTCGCTGCGCGCTGCCCTCGAAAATGCCGATGATGCGTTCCAGCGCGTGGGAGACGTTCGGCGAATGCATGGTGGCCAGCACAAGGTGGCCCGTTTCAGCGGCGGTCAGCGCGGTGGCGATGGCCTCCGGGTCGCGCACTTCGCCGACGACGATCACGTCCGGGTCCTGGCGCAGGACGTGCATGAGCGCGCGGTTGAAGGAGCGCACGTCGGTGAGCACCTCCTGCTGCACGATGATGGCCTTCTGGTTTTCGTGAACAAACTCGATGGGGTCTTCGATGGTGACGATCTTGCAGCGCCGCTCGCGGTTGATGAGGTCCACCAGATAGTTGAGCGTCGTCGTCTTGCCCGCGCCGGTCGGGCCGGTGATGACCACCAATCCGTTGGGTCGGCGGGCGAATTCGTCAATCTTCGCTGGCAGGCCGAGATCCTCGCGGGAAGCGATGCGCTCGCCGCAGAAGCGGAAGCTCATTTCCGGGTGTCCGTTGCGCTGGTAGAAGGTCACCCGCACGCGCCCCGCAACGCTGTGCCGCAGCGAAATGCACAGCTCCCAGTCCTGCTCGAATTTCTTGCGCTGTTGCTCGTTCAGCAGGCTCAACGCCATGGCGGTGACGTCTTCCTCGCCCAGCGCCTCACCGTCCGCGACGATGATCTCGCCGTTCACGCGGAAGGCGGGCGGCACCCCCGCGATCAGATGCAGGTCGGAGGCGTCGTTCTCGTGCGCCGCCGTCAGCAGGCGGTCCAGTGGAGTGAGGTTGTTCATCGAAAAGCCTGTTTCAAGCCGCCGCGCAGGCGCGACCAGAAACCCGCGTTCGCCAGCGTCATCAAGGCGCGTTCCGTCTGCTGGCAGCGCGGGTTCAACTGCCGCGCCTGCGTCAGCGAAGCTTTCGCCGGGCCGATCAAGCCAAGCTGTTTCTGACACAACCCCAGTTCCAGCCACACGGCGAAATGGCCGGGGTTCCACTCCAGCGCCTGCTGCGCCAGTTTGAACGCCTGCGCGAACTGTTTGTAAAAGTAGCGGATGCGCGCCGCCAGCCAGGCGGTGAACCAGTCCCGGGGCGCGAGCGCGAGGGCCTTCGCGAAGCAGTAATCTGCGCGCTTCTCCTTACGCGCGAGCAGCACGTCCCCGCGCGCCAGCCAGATGTAAGGCGTGTCGCCGCGCTCCTCGATGGAGGCGTCGGAGAAGGCCATCGCGCCCTGCAAATCGCCGCTGCGACCGAGCGCGACGGCTTTGGCGGCGAGCAACTCCGGCTCCTGCGGGAAACGTTCCAGCGCCTTGTCGGCCCAGAGCTTGGCTTCGGGAAATTCGTTCAACTCGATCAGGGCGCGCACCTGGCCGGTCCACGCGGCGGTGTTTTGCGGATTGTACTCGAGCACCTTCGCGTAGGCGCGCAGGGCCTGCTCAAACTCCGCCTGCTCGAAGGCCGCGCGCGCCTCGGCGAAATAATACGCCTCGTCCTTCACGATCTCCTGGCGCGACTCGCCTTCGGATTCGTTGCCAAACTCGAGGTTGACGAAACGGCTCATGGTTTGGGCGCGACCGGCTGGCGGCGGCCGAACCAGGTGCGGAACGGGCGGCCGACATATTGGGTTTCCGAAACAGTTGCCATTTGCAGCATCGCGGCCGAGACGCTCGCGCCGGGGACGTTGCGGTTGTTTATATCCAGACGCGGCCAGATGAACCAATGCTTTTCCGGCACGACCAGTTCGCCGGTGGCGGGCATTCCCCGATGCGGCGGATAGACGGCACCGTTCACCTCGAAGGTGTTCGTGGTGAACTTCACGCGGTCGCCGGGCAGGGCGAGCACGGCGTCGAAGCCATAGCCTTCGCGGATGTAGAGGTGGTCGCCAACAAAGTCGCTTATGGTGCAAACCACCACGTCGCCGCGCTGGAGGTTTTTGGGCACGGTGCCTTTTTTGACGACGACAACCTTTCCGCCGACCCGCAGTGGCACCAGATACGACTCGACCACACCGCGCAGCGGAAAGTAAATCAACTGGCTTACCACGAGCAGCGCGGTGACGGCGGTGGCCAGGCGCAGCCACAACCGCTGCACTCCCGCCCAGCGGCCCAGCAGGTAAATGATGCTCGTGGCGTGCGTCGAAATCATCAGACCGAAGGCGACGTTCGCCGCAAGATAGCCGAGGGCGACGATGAAGATCGCCACTTCCACGAAGAAGGCCAGTTGCAGCAGCAGCGAGATGTATTTCCAGCCGAACACCCGGAAGGCATGGCCGGGAATCAGCAAGCCCAGCAGGAGGTTTCTGAATGAAACGCCCTCCGGCCACGGGATGCTCTCCAACCGCAGCACCCGCTTCACCTCAAACCACGGCTGAAGGAAACGGCTGTACCAGCGTGCCCTTTTCGGGTAGTAGGGGGCGGACAGTTCGTTCATGGCTCAATCGCGGGGCGCGGCCGTCAGACATGTCCAAATGACGAATGACGAATGACAAATGGCCCGTGGATACCGAAAGGCGTGGTCGCGCAGTCCGGCAGCGCCCGGAGTTCCGCGCCTGCGGTCCCATCGCCACTCGTCATTCGGAATTCGTCATTCACTAACTCCTTTGTTCCACGCGATACTGCACCTGTTCCTCCGGCTCGTAGAACTCGCTCGTCTCGCGCTGGGATTTGAGTGCGCCGACGATCTGCTCGAAGAGCTTCATCGCTTCGAGACAACCCTTGCCTTTGTAACCCTGGACGTGCAGTTCCACACTGCCGTCCGGCCCGATGGTGATGTCAATTTCGCGCTGTGGCATGATGTCAGTAGGTCAGTAGGTCAGTAATCAGTGAGCCGGTAAACAGTTCCCGGCGGGTGACCACTGGTTCACTGATTACTGACCTACTGGTTACTTTCTGCATCTCAGTTATCCCAACGCCGCACCTTCAACCGGATGGCGTTGCTTGCATCAGTCTCCTCCTCCACCACGACGAACTGCCGGGTGCGCATCTCGTCCATGAGCCGCTGGTAAACATATATCTGCACCACGCGCCCGCTCAGTTCCTCGCCCATCGCCCGCAACGCCTCGTCGCTCTGCCCGGTGCCGGTGACGCACAACGCCGCCTTGCCGCGCGCGTCGCGCGAGAACTCGACCGTGACGCCGTTGCGCGTGACGGTGATGCGCTGGTCGCGCCCGAGTTGGCCGGTGACCAGTTCGCTCTGCTCGATTTCGAGGTTGATCTTGCGCGCCTCGTTCACCACAGCGGTCCCGACTTGTTGTCTGGCGAGTTGATCGGCCACGACCGTGTAGCCCAGCGAAGTGGCCGCCGAAACCACCGCCGCGCTGAACGCGGGCCAGGCGGCGATGACGACCGGTGTCAGGATGCAAACGCAACTCATAAATCAGTTCTTGTTCGACTGTCTGAGAAGCTTTGACCGGGCCGCCGCCAGATCGTTTTGCGAGAGTGGCGGCAGCCTGCCGAGCTTGGGGAGCTTTTCCGGGCGGACCAGCACGACGCAGGCGCGCACCGCCAGCCCCAACAGCACGCTGGCGAGCGCCGCCACCCCGATCTCACCGAACGGCGCGGCAACAAACACCGGCACCAACGCGACGACGAACAACGTGCCGTTGCGCCCGCAATCCTTCAGTTGTTCACAGAAGCTTCCCCACACAATTTAAGCCTAAAACGCTGCGCCCCGGCCGGCAAGCCGGGCGAGGTATCACTCCAGAATGACAGTCACGCCCCGATTACCTCACGCGAAATCTTCACGTTGACGTTTTTTCAGGTATTCCCGCCGTGTTCCCGCCGCTTGCCACGGGCGGAGCCTTCCGCTACCGTCACGCCGTTGAATTTCTCGCGCGCATGGCGACTGATTACTGACTCACTGATTACTGAATACTGACCTATGACCGACCCCTTCATCCAAAACCTGTTCGCCGAGCGCATCGGTGGGCGGCAATACGGCAAGTCCACCGCCATCTACAAATTTGAAAAGATCAAACGCGCCAAGCGCGCCGCGCTGACCGCCAATCCCGGCGCCGAGATCATTGACATGGGCGTGGGCGAGCCGGACGAGATGGCCTTCCCGGAAGTCGTCGAGGAACTCCACCGCGCCGCCCGCAAGCCGGAGAACCGCGGTTACGCCGACAACGGCGATGCGGTGCTCAAGGCCGCCGCCGCGCGCTATCTCGACCGCGTTTGCGGCGTCAAGGGCATCAACCCCGACACCGAAGTCCTCCACTCCATCGGCAGCAAGGCCGCGCTCTCCATCCTGCCGGCGGCGCTCATCAACCCCGGCGATTACGTGCTGATGACCACGCCGGGCTACCCCGTCTTCGGCACGCACGCGAAGTATTACGGCGGCCTCGTCCACAACCTGCCGCTCACCGAGGCGAACAACTTCCTGCCCGACCTCGACAGCGTGCCCGCCGACGTGTTGAAGAAGGCCAAGGCGCTCGTCATCAATTATCCGAACAACCCCACCGGCGCGAGCGCCACGGCGGACTTCTTCACGCGCGTCGTAGCGTTCGCGAAGCAGAACAACATCGTGGTGATCTCGGACGCCGCGTATGCCGCGCTGGTGTTCACGGGCAAGCCGCTGAGTTTTCTCGCCACGCCCGGCGCGAAGGACGTGGGCGTGGAACTGCACTCGTGCAGCAAGAGTTTCAACATGACCGGCTGGCGCATCGGCTTCGTGGCGGGCAACGAACTGCTCGTCAAAGCCTACGGCGACGTGAAGGACAACAGCGACAGCGGCCAGTTCCTCGCCGTGCAACACGCGGCGGCCTATTGCCTCGACCACCCGGAGATCACGGAGAAGATTGCCGCGAAATACTCGCGCCGCATGGACGCGCTGGTGCAGGTGCTGCGCGCCGCCGGTTTCAACGCGAAGAAACCCGCCGGCTCCTTCTTCCTCTATGTCAAAGCGCCCCGCGCCGCCGTGAAGCAGGACGGCACGCGCATCGCCTTTGCCAGCGGCGAGGAAATCTCGCAATGGCTCATCACCGAGAAGCTCATCTCCACCGTGCCGTGGGATGACGCGGGCGCCTACCTGCGCTTCAGCGTCACCTTCATCGCCAAAGACGCGGCGGACGAACAGCGCGTGCTCGGCGAGATCGCCCGCCGGCTGGGCGACGTGAAGTTTGAGTTTTGAAATGCCCTTGAAAATTCATCGGAGACCGGCGTAATTGGCCCATGAGCGTTGCTGAACTCAAGCAAGCGGTGGACACGTTGACTGCCGAAGAGCGGTTGGAGTTTACCGAGTATCTTCGCTGGCGGGCCAGGAAGGATGATCCCGAATGGCAGGCTGAAATTGGCCGCCGCCTCGACAGTTGCCTGTCCGGTCACGGCCACCCGGCGGAAGAACTCCAGCAGTTGCATGAAAGGCTTTCCTCGGAAGGCCGGTGACCCCGCCTTATCATTACACGGTTGACGACGCAGTTCTCCAGCGGTTCGCCGGTGCCACGCGCAGGCAGCGCGAAAAACTTCTCCGAATCTTCGATCAATTGGCGGAGAAGCCTTTTTTGGAGGGGGACACCGTGCAGATGGATCCGGTCGGACGCCCTTGCCAGGTGAAGCGCTTCGGCGATTGGACCATCATTTACTGGCCTGAGCACTTGTCACGGCAGGTCCACATCATAGCAACGGAGCATTTGCGTAACTGAGTAGAATCCTGAGACGACGACCGCATCCAGATCGCGTCTGCTCACAAGAAGAACGGCGGCCAGTAAAGGTTTCTTTTGTCGCAGGTTGCCCGCCGTGCGATACTTCGCACAAATCATGCGAACCAAGTTTTGCCTCCTCAGCGTGTGTTTGCTCGCGCGGATCGCGCAGGCCGCCAGTTTTGAAATCACCAGCCTCGATGGTGCCGGCAATCTCACCTGGGCCAACGCCTTCACCGGCGGCGTCGTCACCGTCGAGACGCGCGGCGGGCTGGCCGGATCGTGGGCGTTGCCGCAGGAAAACATCTTCACCTCCAACCGGGTCGGCGGCGCGCGGGTGGCGGTGGGCGCGAGCAATTTGTTCGTGCGCCTGCTGGCCGTGGATATTTCCACCAACACGCCCAATCATTACACGAACCTGCTCAACTCCTACGGCACGCTCGAAAGCATCGCGGGCAAGTTCATCAACGGCGGCGGCGTGGACAAATCCAATTACTGGCGGGCCGAATACGAGGGCGGCCCCGCGACGAACGCGGTGCTTTCCCGCGCGCACATCGCCTTCGCCGATCCGGCGAACAACATCCTCATCGTGGACGAGGGGAGCGGCGCGGTGCTCAAGGTCACGCCGGCGGGCACCATCCACACGTACGCGGGCACGCACACCATCGGCTTCAACGGCGACGGCCCGGCGCCCGCCACGAATCTGCATTTGAACTGGCCCAACGGCGGCTGGATGCAGGAGGACGGACGGTTCTTCATCCTGGACACTTACAACGGCAAGGTCCGCAAGGTGGATACGAATGAGATCATGTCCACGATGTTCACGACCGCCCCGATGGGCGACGGGCGCGCGTTGTGGGTGAAGAGTGACGAGTCGGTGATTTATTTCGGCTCCGGCGCTCCGGATTGCACGAATCTGAACAAGTGGACACCCACCGGCGGCGTCAGCGTGGTGCGCTCCGATTTCAAGAACCTCGGCAACATCGTGGGCGATGAGCGCACGGGCGACCTTTACATCACCGACCGCGACGCGAACCGGGTTTACCGCATGAGCACCAACGGCACGCTGACGCCCATCGCGGGCAACGGCAACACCACCGGCGGCGGCGAAGGTTCTCCCGCGTTGCAAACCGGTTTAATCACACCGCGCACGATTTGCTTCGCGCCCAACGGCGGCTATTTCATCGGCGAGCACGATCCGGGCAACCGCATCTGGTATGTGGACCCCGCCGGCATCATCCATCGGTGGCTGCACGGGAACAATTCCACTGCGTCCGGGCGTGGTGATGGGCAGTGGTTTTACGCGAATCCGACCTCGCCGAAAGTCTCGCGCGTGCGTTCGGTCGTCATGGACCGGCGCGGCAATCTCATCATCATGGAGAACAATTACGCCTACGTGCGGCGGATCAATTTCCGCCGGATGAATCCTTGATTCAGCGTCTCCCCGCCATCCAGCGCAGCCAGCGCCATGCGTCGCGCCACGGGCTGATCTTGCTCTGCTCGTTTTTGTAGATGACCTGGATGGGAACGAACTCCACGGCGTGCCCGGCGGCGATGAATGCAAGCAGCAGTTCCGATTCGATTTCAAAATGGCTCGTGCGCAACTCCACCGCCGACCACGCCGCGAGGCGCATCAGGCGAAAGCCGCATTGCGTGTCGGGCAGTTCGCGGCTCGCCGCGCGGGAGAGGCGGCGGCTCATCCAAAGATTCACGCGGCGCCGCAGCCACGGCATCGGCGCTGCGTCGCTCATTCGATTGCCCACGATCAGCGCGGCCTTTCCCGAACCGGCGCGCGCGAGAAATTTCGGGATGTCCGCCGGCGCGTGCTGGCCGTCGCCATCCATGCACAATGCCCAGGCGAAACCCCGTCCGGCGGCGCGCTGCCAGCCGGTCTTCAGGGCCGCGCCTTTACCGCGTGTGCATTCGTGCCGCAGGACTTCCGCGCCCGCCTGCGTGGCGAGTTGGACCGTGTCGTCTCGCGAACCGTCGTCCACGACGATCACGTTTGGCAGATGCTCCCGGACAGCGCGCACCAAGAGGCCGATGGCCCCCGCTTCATTGAGGCAGGGAATCACGACCGCGCACTGTGAAGGCCAATCCACGCGCTGACGCTAGGGCAAACGCCGGGGTCGCCAAGTTTTTTCCCTGTTTGGAAAGTGGCGCTGGCGCCCTCGCCAGCGAAGGTCGTGCGGGCGCCCCGCCCGCAGAAAGCACGACGGGCGAGGCGCCCGTCGGACTCAGGCAGTCGCGGGCGCCTGCCCCACTACTCATTCCCAACCAGACCTCACGGACAGCGCGCGTAAAGGCACTTGAGGTAATTCGCCTCCGGGAAAGTCGCCGGATGATCGGGCGGATGGCCCGTGACGCGCAGTTCCTCGAACCGCCGGCCCGCGTCGCGCGCCGTCTGCCGCACGGCGGTGAAAAATTCCTCCGCCGAAACGTGCGCCGAGCAGGATGCCGCGACCAGAATCCCGCCGGGCCGCAGATGCGCGAGACCGTGTCGCGCGAGTTTGCCGTAGGCCTGAATCGCCCCCGCGCGCTCCGCTTCGCGTTTGGCGAGCGACGGCGGGTCGAGCACGATCAGATCAAACTGACGGGTCGCGTTACCCGCCAGCCATTCAAAGGCGTCGGCCTGGATGGTTTCATGGCGGCAGGCGGCGACGGCGGGATCGGTTTGGTTCAAGGCGAAGTTTCGGTTGGCGCTTTCCAGGGCGTGCGCGCTGAGGTCCAGATCCGTCACCGACCGCGCCTCGCCGCGCGCCGCGTAGAGCGAGAAGCCGCCGGAGAAGCTGAACGCGTTCAACACGTCACGTCCGCGCGCGAGAGATTCGACGAGCCGGCGGTTCTCTCGCTGGTCGAGGAAGAACCCGGTCTTTTGTCCGCGCGCCACGTCCGCCTCGAAACGGAGACCGGTTTCGAGGAAAGTCACGCGATTCGGCAGAGCGGGGGAGGTGGGGGAGTGAGGAGATGAGAGAGTGGAAATCTGACCACTCTCCCGATCCCTCACTTCCCCACTCCTTCCGACGTTCTGTCCGTCAACCAACCCAAATTGCCCGCGTGCCGTCGCCTGCATATTCCGGCTCAAGCGCAGCACCAGGCGTTCGGGCGCGAGCTTGGCGTGAATCAGTCCGGCCACGTCCGCGAGGCGGGGCAGCCACGCCGCCGAATAGATTTTCAAGACGAGCGTCGAGTCGTAGCGGTCGAGCACCAGTCCCGGCCAGCCGTCGCTCTCGCCGTTGATCCAGCGGTGGCCGTTGGTTTGCGCGTCGAACCAGCCTTCGCGCCGCACCAGTGCCTGTTGCAGCCGCGCCTGCCACCAGGCGCCGTCAATCGCCAGCGGCTTGCCCGCGTGCAGCACGCGCACGCGCAACGGCGACTCCGGGTCGAACAGGCCGATGGCAAGGAAGCGGTCGTTGCGGTCGTACACCACCGCCAGTTCACCGGCGGTTCCCTCGCGGTTCTGCTCGCGGATGCTCTCGGCGAAGAGCCACGGATGGCCGGAGCGCAGGATGGATTCAGCCGTGGCCGTCACGCGCAGACGGAGCGCGGGCGACGCGCCGGACGGTTTTGCGGAGGTGTTGGCCATGAGAATCGCGGGCGCGGTGCGCGTCGTCGCTCGCGGACTACTTGGCCTGGGCGAAGAGCATGAAGACGCGCGGCCCCTTGTCGGTCGCCAACTGGTATTGCGCCTCGTCATAACCGTGCGGCACCGCCAGCCCGTCGCAGTTCTTGTCGTAGGCGGGTTTGCCGTCCAACAGCAGCATGTAGTGATGCGTGCGATTGCCGACGATGTGATGGACGGTGACGTGCCAGGCGTCCAGCACGCTGTCGCGGATCATGGGCACCTTCTTCCAATGGGTGAAGGAGCCGATGACCTCGACGGTGCCCGGCGCCGCCGTCTGCCCGTCGGGCAGGCGATAACGGAAGACCCGGCTGTAGGTCTGGGTGCGATCATGGGTGGATTGACGCGACGGGGAAGAGCCGGACGCGGATTCGCGAATCGAAGGCCCGCCCTTCGAGGAGGACTTGCGGCCAAATAAACTGCCAAAGCTTTCAAACATATTTCGACAGCGACAATTGTATTCGCCGCTGCCGACGGACTCAAGCGGGGAACGCGGTGGTCAGGAACTTGGGAGCTGCGCCGCGCGGAGATCACTGCTTCGCCTGACGGTTCAATTCCGAGAGCAGGGCGGCGAACTTCCCTTGATCCTCGCCACCCGTTCGCATCGCGGCTTCGACTGTCGGGATCGCGTCCCGCGCCCGGCCCTGCGCCACGAGCACGTTCACATAGCGGAAGACAGCGTCGGAACTTTCGGGCGCGATTTGCGTTGCCAGTCGAAAAGCCTCCTCGGCGGGGGCGGTGAAACCGCGCTCCTGCAACAACCCCGCCTGGGCCGCCGCCATTTTGGCGTAAGCCATCCGCACATTGCGCGAGTCCGCCGCTTCGGGATCGCCGGAGATTCGCTGCGCCTGGTTGCGCCAGTAATCAACCGATTGCGCCGCGCGCTCGGCGGTGAGCGCGTTCGGTTCATCCCGCACGCGCAGTTCCATAATCGGACCCAGCGCGGTTGCGTCGCCGAACGTTGAGCGCAACGGAAGAGACTCCTCCAGCGCGAAGGACGCCTCCGGGTTTTTTCGCAGGAGGGTCTGGAGCAGTTTCTCATTGATCGCCATCACCGCGACCTGGCCGGAAACCTGCACGCGATTGTCAATGACCCGGACATCTTCACCGGGGCGGAGCTGCTTTGCCTCATTGGGAAATTGCTGATCATGCGTGAGACGTTTCTGGGCGTCGGCCAGATAATCACTGAACGCCCGCTGGGAATCCTCATCGGAGAGGGTGGCCAGACGGTCGCCATAGCGGAAGCCGGTGTAGTCAAGATAGCTGCGGTCGGCCAGGGCATTCTGCGTGAGCACCACATGACGTTCGCCCTCGCTCGTGTCGTTCAAAAGCGTGGGAATGAACCGCCCGGGGTCCGTGCCACCGACGTAAACCATTCCGGGCCGCAACGAGCCGAGCACCGCCTGGCCGTAGTCGAGCAGCTTTTGCGCGGGCCAGTCGTGCGCGATCTCCGCCACGCCGAAGGTTTCCATCAGGGCGGGCCATACCTTCTGGATGTCGTTGGAATGGGTTTTTGAATTCTGGCGTTCGCGGAGGGATTTGAACCGTGACTGCAACTCATCCCAGTTGCCCGCTTCCGCCGCGTCGAAGAAACGCTCGACCTCGTCCGGCATCGTGATTTTGTGATGTAACGCCAGCGCGCGCGCGATCTCGCGGTGGTCGCGGGCGAATTGAACGACTTTGCCGGCGACAATTTGCTCTGCCGTCGGGGCCGCCGGTTCGGAATTGGTGCGACGTCCGGCCAGGCGGGCGGACGACCGGACGTGCGAGGCGTTGGATGAGGGCGTGCTTTTGACCAATGGCGCGCTCGTTGCATCGGGGCGCACGGTTTCGTCGTCGCGCGTGCGCCTGAGCAATGCGCCCAGCAGGATGACGAGCAGGGCGGCTGTAAGAATCCACGGTGCCAGCGAGCGCCGTGCGGTGTCAGTCCGGGGGACCGGAGATTGTTGCATCGGAGGCTTCATTGCATTCGTTTAGTCTTCACAATGAAAGACACCATCACAGCGCTGATTTGTGTACGACCTGGGTGAAAAAGTTGTTCGCATGGTGGCGAAGGTCAGGGCCGACGGCACACCACTCGGTAGAATGCCTGGCCGGCGGGCGCATTCGTGTCGGTGAGCGTCAGTGGCCTGCCTGCGCCGGGTGCGGGCGGCGTGACTGCTGTCCAAGCGGCGAGATTCACCGAGCGTTCCAGTGTGTAAAGGCGGTTGGAGACGGTGGTGATTTGCACGCGCCAACCGTTGGCCGCGGGTCCGTGCCCGAGGATGAAAAACGGCGGATCGTTCTCCGGCGTGAGCACGAAGGAAAGATTGTCCGCGCTGGCATCGTTGACGCCGGTCACGACCCGGTGCGTCAGCGCGAATTCCACAAAGCGCGTGCCGGGCGGAAGCGTCCCGTTGGTGCTGCGCGCCAGCAGGCTCGTGAGGTTGCCGCGATCCGCCGCCGTCACATGGCCGACGGTGTTCGAAGTGATCACGGCTCCGGCCGCATTCAGAAAGGACGCCGTCAGCGACGCCGAATCTTCTTGCGCGCCCGCACCGCCAAACCAGCCGGAGAGCGTGTAGCGCACGCCCGGAAAATCCACGTCCGCCGCGATGTCGCCAATGGCAATGCGCTGAGTGATCGTGCCGTTGGTCGTGCCGCCGAGGAAAAAATTCGCGCTGCGGTTGGCCGGCCCCGGACTGGCGGCGGACGGGAAGCTCGCGTTCGACCCGTACATGCCGAGCGATGTGCTCGCGACATCGAACCACCAGGCAACGCCCCGGTTGGTCGTGTAATTGTTCGTGCCGGAATTGCCCTCCGCGTCGCCGTTGAAAATCAGGTTGCTCCCGTAGCGCGTCGGCGGCAGAGGAAAGCCCTCGATGCGCCCGTCGAGATTCCACGCCGGCTGGATCGGCACGCCGATATGCGTGAGCACAGTCGGGCAAACGTCCACGATGCTCGGCGCCGGCCACATGACGCCGCGCGCCGCCGCCGGCCCGCTGATGATGGTGAACACGATCCGCGAACGCTCCGGGTCGGGGTGATCGTGTTCGCCGTGATCGGTCTGCACGATGACGAGCCAGTTCTCGTCCGCGTAGGTCGCGCGGTTCGTGAGCGCATTGATGATCTGCCCGACGCGCCCGTCGGCGATTTCGATGGCGCGGACGTAGTTGCTCACCGTCGGGCCCCAGCCCGAAGCGTGGCCCGCGTCATCCACGCCGAGCAGGAGCATCCAGAACACGTCGGGGTTGGAGTTGGTCAGGCGGCGGCAGGTTTCGTCGGTGACGGCGGTGTCGTTGGCGAAGGGGAGTCGGACATCGGCGTCGGGCACGGCGGTGAGCATCGGCGCCCAGCGCGCGAAGGCGAGCGTGTTGAGGTTGCTGTTGGCCGCCTCGATGCGCTTGAAGAAACTCGGATAGTTGGTGAACTGGTTGCCGGTGAAACTGTTTCCCGGATCGTTCACCTTGTGTTTGTCGCCCCAGACCCCGGTGAAGAAGCTCGACCACGCCGCCGCGCTGTGGGTGGTGGGGTGGGACACGACGCGCACGGAATGGCAGCCGTTGGACTTGAGCGCGTCGAGGTTGGGCGTGCGGGCGACAGCCAGTGCGCTGGGCATCGTGCCGTCAATGCCGATCATCAGCACCTTGTTGGTGAGCGCGGTCACGGGCGTCGCCGCGCCGGGCAACAGTGCCAGAGCCAGCAGGCATATCTTTGTGGGCAGCCAGCGCATATCCAGTTCCATCTTCCCATCGCTTCGCGCGGAACGCCATCCGGGAAATTCCCCTCTGGCAGGGGTGCATCCGGACTGCTCCTCGGCGCGCGGCCTTCCAGGCCGCTTAGACGCTGGCAGGGCGTGGGCAGAATTTCACGCCAGTGGATCGGCGTGGGTGTAAGCGGCCGGGAAGGCCGCGCGCCGCAGAGTGTGTCTGGGTCGCGCGCAACCTTCGGCCCGCAACCTTTGGCTTGCCCCCGTACGCGCGCCCGCTAACGTCTCCGCACATGCATCTGGAAGATCACCTCGGCGACATCCTCCGCAAAGCGCGCCTCGCCGCCAATGTCCCCGCCGAGACCGTCGCCAATGCCGCCGGCCTCGCCACCCACGAACTCACCGCCCTCGAAACCTCCGGCAATGTCGCCAGCGGCATCAACCTCACCGCGCTCGCGCAAATCCTCGGCCTCGCCCCCGCCAAACTTCAGGCCATCGCCAAGGGCTGGCTGCCCGCGCCGCCGGATCTCGGCGCGTGGCGCGAGTTGCGCCCCGTCGCCACCACGCGCGACGGCAACACCGTCAACTGCTATCTCGTCTGGGATGAAGTCACCCGCGAAGCCGCGCTCTTCGACACCGGCTGGGACGCCGCGCCGCTGCTGCAATTGATGGTGGACAACGGGCTGGAGTTGAAGCACCTCTTCCTCACGCACACGCACGAGGATCATATCGCGGCGCTCGAACCGTTGCGCGCGCGCTTTCCCAAACTGCGCCTGCACACCAGCGCCGCCAGCGCCCCGCCGCAGCATCGCCTGCGCGGCCACGACTGCATCCAGCTCGGCAGCCTGCGCATCACCAACCGCGACGCTGTGGGGCACGCGGAGGACGGCGTCATCTACGTGGTGGGCAACTGGACGGAGGACGCGCCGGCGGTGGCGGTCATCGGCGACACCATTTTTGCCGGGTCGCTGGCGACGGGTTTTGTCTCGTGGGACGGGCTGAAGCAAAAGGTCCGCGAACAAATTTTTTCGCTCCCGCCGGAAACGTTGCTGTGTCCGGGCCATGGCCCGTTGACGACGGTGGCGGAGGAGAAGGCGCACAATCCATTTTTCTAAGCGGTAACGATTCAGTTCGACCACCAACGAACGCGAATTTCCACGGATGGAATTCGTGTTACCCCCCCTCCGAGTTCGTCTTTTTCGCTGCCTCTGGATTTCTGTTCCGTCCGGAGTTTCTCTGTGGCATGGGCAGTGCTGAACAAAGGAGGTTGGCTGACCATCACGCCACTGAGAAGCACGGACGATGAACCGATGACCACAATCGCTCGACCACCATGGAGCTACCCGCCATCCCCTTTCACGATTGGGTCGGTCGCGCGGAGAGGCGCGGCGCGTCAACCGCCAAATTCCCGTCGGGAAATCAAAATGGACCGCTAAAGGATCGCCAGGCAAACACACGCAGGGACTTGATATGTTGAAGATTGTTTTTCTTTGTTCGGGTGGCGGTGGAAACCTGAGGTTCATCGCGGAGGCGATCCGCCTCGGATGGCTGAAGCAGGGGATGATCTGCGGGGTGATCACGGACCGCGAATGCCTGGCCAATCGTTTTGCGCGAGACAACGAGATTTGGACCGCCGTGATGGATTTCTCGCAAAAAGATCAGCTCAACTTGCTGGAGGAGTTGCACCGGCTGGCCCCGGACATCGTCGTCACGAATGTTCATAAGATTCTTGCGCCCGGGATCGTTGATGCGTTCCGGGGCGCGTTGATCAATCTCCACTATTCGCTGCTCCCCGCCTTCGGTGGCGTGATCGGCATGAAGCCCATCAGCCAGGCGTTGGACTATGGAGTTCAATTTGTCGGCACCACGGCGCACCTGGTCGAGAAGGTTGTGGATACCGGTCGGCCGCTGGTGCAAGCCACCATTCCCGTAGTGGCGGGCGATACGACTGAGGGGTTGATGGATGTCGTGTTTCGTTGCGGGTGCATTTCGCTGCTCAGTGGCATTCAGATCCTCCGTGCTGACGGGCAACCCGCTGGGAAGGACAAGCGTTCGGCGCGTGAAATATGCGGTCGTTCGGCCGCTTTTAGTCCCAACGTTGCCTGGTGTTCAGGTTATGAAGATGAGGAGTTTTGGCACCGGTTAAAAGCTTACCCGCAGGCCCCGATGTCCACGAATTTTGGCTACATGGTCGCATAGCATCCGCGTGAGGCGCCGGATGTGACGCGAGGAAAGACCGTTCGCCCGTTGGAGGACGAACTCAAGGTGATCCTGGAGGAGACGAAGCCTCGTGGGCTGGGCTTTCAGGATGGGAATCCAGTCAAAACGTCCCGGCCGGAACCGGTGGAATTCGTGGAACGAGCAGGCGCTTGAGGTTTGCTCACAGCCCCCGATACACGCAGCGTGACTGGCACGTCTCCGCCACCACGACTTCCGTGAGTTGCGGCAGTTTCGGGTGGAGCCGCCCCCAGATCCAAGCGGCGAGGTTTTCGCTCGTGGGATTTTCCAGGCCGGGAATTTCGTTGAGGTAATAGTGGTCGAGTTTTTCCCAGAGCGGTTTGAACGCGGCGGTGAGGTCCGCGTAATCCATCACCCATCCGAGCTTGCGATCGCACTCGCCGGTGACGGCGATCTCCACGGTGAAGCTGTGCCCGTGCAGGCGGCGGCACTTGTGCGCCCGGGGCAGATGTGGCAGCAGGTGCGCGGCTTCGAATTGAAAAGTCTTTCGCAGTTCCATTTTCATAAAATCAACATGCAAGCTGCCGGATCTCCGGCAGTGGCGCGCGGCCTTCAGGCCGCCTCGACGTTCGCAAGTCTGTGGGTGAAGCCATGCGCTTTTTCCTTCGCACGCTGAAGCGGCCTGAAGGCCGCGCCCCGGTGCCAATTTGCTCGCGGACCACTTTGGAGCAACGGTTCATTGTTCCCAACCCGTCCACGTCACCAGATCACCCAGCGCGGGGCGGCCATCATGCCGCCAGGTCAGCGGCGGGTGTTGCATCCGGCCCGGCGGACAGACGCGCGTGACACCCCAGCGGGCGAGTTGCAAAGCCAGCGGCGCGGCCTGCTCCTCGTCGGCGGCGAGGGCCACGGTGGAAACGTGTCCGCGCACGGCGTCGGCACCTTGCAAGGCCTCGGTCAAATCGCGCACGCCCTTCACATAGATGAAGCGGTTGAGGCAGGAATGCTGGAAGCGCGGATCGGCCTCATAGACGACGGTCCACGCGGTGGAGTTCTCGCTCTGCCACAACCGCGTATCCGGCGAAGCGGCGGCGCGCACGGAATAAAAATCGCGCCGGGAGGAAATCACCGCCGCGTCCGCCACGCTCAGTTCGCCGCGCGGTTCGGTCGCCTCGCGCCGGGCCAGTTCGTCCGCGAGCAGTTCCGCGAAATATTCCGGCGCGACACTGCCGCCGTGTTCGACGTAGAAGACATGCGGGGACAAACAGCCAAGCTGGTTCCACGCGACCACGTCGTCCGCCGCGCGGGCCACGAGTTTCTTCGCGCTGTGGCCGGACAGCATTTCGTGTGTGAGGTAGCCAAAGCTGACGCGGTGTCCGTAACCGAGGAAGCGCGTGCCCGTGGACAGGCGGCGGCGAATTTCCGCCAGCGTCTCGTCGCTGCCGGTGGCGGTGACGCAGTCGGCTTCGCGGAAGAGAACCTCCTCCAGTGCTTCGTCGCCGCCGCGCCACTCGGCGATTTCCAGGCAGGCCGCCAGCTTGGGGTCGGCGTCGTAAAGCGAGTGCGCGAAGAGGCGCGGCAGCAGCGCCGTGCCGCTGGCGCATTTGACGAACTGCGCCGAGCGCAAGAGCACCCCGAGCGTGATGCTCATCAGCGTGGGGCAGGGAATGTTTCCGGCGGCGATGTGGACGAGCAGTTCCGGACCGCGGGCCAGCGCGGCGGCGCGCGCGCGCTCCTCGGCGGGCGTGGCGCTCATGGTGTCGAGGCGGTGCGCGTGGCCAAGTTCCTGCACGAGGAGCGCGTTGAGATTTTCCCGCGTGAGTTGCGCGAAGAAACCATCCAGACCCGCCGCGAGCGTGGCGCGCGGGAAGCCCGTGGCTGCCGGGCCTTGGGCGAGCGCCATCTGCCGGAAGGGATACTCTGCGTCGAGCCAGCTTTCCGCGACTTCACTCAACACGCGCATCAGGCTGGGCGTGGAGCGCGCGGCCAGGTATTGCTCACGGTTGCGGCGCAGCGCCAGACACGCTTCGCCCATCATCGCCGGCGTGAGCGTCGCTTCCGGCGGCAGGTCGGCGAGGAAATAGTTCGGCAGGCTCATGGGACGGCGGATGGTGGCAGCGCTGCGTCGGTGTCCAGATGTTCGTGTTTCCGAATCGCGTGCAGACACGGCAGGCCGATGAGTGAGACGACGATGAGCGCCGCGAGCGTTGCGTAGAGGGTGAAATAACCGGGCGCGGAATTCGCGGCGTCGCCCAGGCGCTGCACGTATTTCCCCACCAGCCAGTGCGAGAGATTGCCCATCAAACCGCCGACGGTGATGAACAATCCGAACACGCGCCCGCGCACCGCATCGGGCACCGACTGCATCAGCGCCGCCTCGACCATCGGATAGCTCGCCACGAAGAAAAATCCATACACGCCAAACACCGGCACCAGCCAGCCGTGCGGCACATGCGGGAAGATGGCGACCAGCACCGCCGCGAGCGCGAGCACCAGGCACGTCCAGCGCATCCGCCCGCCGTCGCTCAAGCCGCCGAAGAGCGGGTTGCTGACCACCGAGGCGATGAAGATGACGCTCAGGGCCAGGCCGGTGTCGCGGAGGCTGAAGCCATGCGCCTTTTGCAGGAACAACGAACCCAGGCTGCCCATGCTGTTGCCGGTGAAGTCGCGCAGCGAAAACGCGACGCACGCCGCGAGGAAAAACAGCCACAGCGCCGGCGTGGGAAACATTTTGTCGCCGTGTTTGTGAGCCGCGCCGGCAGGCACCGCCGCCGGTTCGTCATCCGCGAGGCGAAGGAAAAGAATTGCGCCGACCACTCCCAGCGCGCCCAACTCCAGCACCGGCGCGCGCCAGCCGGATACTTCCGCGCGCCAGCCCGTGTAGATCGGGCCGAGAAAAAAACCGGCGCTCGCGCCGATGCCGAGCAGTCCGAGTGCCTTGCCGGTGCCAATGGGAAACATCCGCGCCACCATCGCCGTCGCCGCCGGGTGAAACGCGCTGCCGCCGACGCCCGCGACGACCATGCACGCCAGCGCCGTCGCGTAGTTCAGCGCGAACGCCAGACCGGCGAAGCCGAGGGCGTTGACGAGCAGGCCGAAGCCGAGCAACCGCTTGCGGCTGATGCGGTCGGCGAGCACGCCCATTGGATAGCTGGGAGCGAAGTAGGCGATCATCATTACGGTCACGAGCAGCGTCGCCTGGCTCACCCCGGCCAGTTGGAAGTCCGCCTGGATGGGCAGATACAGCGGCAGCAGCGCCACCTGATAGATGTGCGTGAAGGCGTGCAGCACACCCGCCAGCCAGAGGGTGCGGACGTTTCTAGTTTCTGGTTTCTGGTTTCTGGTTTCGAGTTGCGACATGGGGCGTCAGGCAGTCATCAACGAGCAGCCACGCGGTTCGGCGAGCGTGGCGCGGCCGAGCAACTCGAAGCCGTCGGCGTGGCGGACGCAGAGGTCTTCCGTCTGCACGGCCATGACGGAACGAACATTCGCCAGATCAAAAATGCGGAGCAAACCGGTCTCGCCGTTGGCGACTTCGCGGCCGGTTTCCGGCGAGACAATCTGCGCGCGCGCCCACGGTGGAAACGCAAACGTCCTTGGTGCGTGGTGCGTGGTGCGTGGGTCACCGGCGACTAGATCGTACGCCTGCGAACTGAGTTCGCTCATGCCGTATTCGCCGACGATGTACGCGGGCGGAATGCCCAGCCGCTCGCCAATGAGCGCGTGAAGCTCCGCCTTGGGCAGCGAATGCGCGCGCCCTTTGTAGCCGCCGGTTTCCATTGCGCGCGAACCGGCGGGCAGCGCGAAGCATTCGTCGGCACGATCCAGCAGCTGCAGGAAGTTGAATGCCGTGCCGAGCAGCACAACGACGCGATTGGCGCTGGTCGCGTCACGAAGCGTGGCCAACGTTTTGTCCACGTCGAGCGTCCACGCTCCGCCGGTGTCCAACTCCCCGGTGAAGATTGAGTCCGACGTGGCGAATTCGCCCCGGACCGTTTCCAGCATGTGCGCAAGCGACGAGCGTGGCGCGAGGGCAGGGGAGGGCGTGAGGAAAATCATTTGCCGGTGCGGCGCGTCCGCCAGGTCCGGCAGCAAGTGCGCCTGGAACCACGGCCGGAGCGACGCCTCATAGAGCGCGAGCGACGCGGCGTTGTGAAAGTGCCGGCTGGGTCTCTGCTCCGTCGTGCCGCTGGAGTGGAAGACGGTCGGGCGCTCACCGGGCGCGATGCTGGTCAGTTCCAACTCCTTGAATGCAGCGGTGGGAACGGCGGGAATGTCCGCCCAATGCGCCACGTTCGCCGGGGAAATTTTTCGCGCCTGGCAGAGCAGCCGATACGCGGGGTTGTGGGCGAACTGAAGCGTAAACAACGCGAGCGCCAACTCATTGAACCGCGCCTCGTGGCCGGTGGCGGGCGCGTCGTGCCGGATGAACCCGCGCAAGCGCGTGGCGTAATCGGCAAATGTCAGATCGTTCG
This sequence comes from Verrucomicrobiota bacterium, assembly GCA_031378375.1. GTDB lineage: Bacteria > Verrucomicrobiota > Verrucomicrobiia > Limisphaerales > JANNEF01 > JANNEF01. Next base: position 19,855 of record JANNEF010000251.1, read on the forward strand.
TCATGCGGTTTTTTGATTCGGCGCGTGAGGCGCCTCCCGGCTGGTTTTCCGCCACAGCCGGAGCAGCTTTGTATCGGGAGACGGACCATTGGGCAAGCTCCCCGTGCGACCGGGGTGCGATCAGGGTGTGCTCAAAAAGTGGGTGAGACGCGGAAGCCGAAGCTGTCCTCACGGGTGGAGCGCCGATCTTTGACCGGCTTAGGCCGGGAGGGTGCTGGGTGAGTTGAATGGGTTCAGCCATGGCACGCCAACCGCAGTCCCTCCGCCCCAAGCCGTCTGCAAGCCGGCGCTCCGCAGGGAAACTGGCCACACCCGCTTTTAACCGGAACCATTCAGTTCAACCACGAATGGACACGAATGCCCACGACCAAAGACGCCGTTTTCCTGCCGCACGACGGCTGCCTCAGCGGCCACCAGACAGTGATCCGCCCGCTGCTGATGCGCGTCCATTGGTGTGCATTCGTGGTTTTCTTTCGCACAGTTCCGAATCATTGATGTTTGACTTACAACCGCCGTCGACGTAAATACAATGTAATGACATTGCATGGCCTTTTGATATACAGAAGATGGTATGGACTTTGATTGGAACAACCCGCCGTTCAATTTGAACAGCTCGCTCGCCATCCGGGACATTGAGGAGTCGTTTGAAGATCCGTTCGCGGTCCGGCTGTTGCCCGATTCGCCCCGTTTCACGGTTCAGGCCCGATATTTCAACTTCGGAGTGGCAGCCAACGGGACCGGCGTTTTCAGTGTTTACCGAACGAACGGCAAATTGTTCCGCATCATCTTCGCCCGCCCGTTCGAGGCGGAGGAAAAGTTTTTTTACCAGCGCAAGCTCAACCAGACGGTGGGCAGCCAGTGACGATGCTTCGTCCGTTATGAATTCTATTGCCAGTTGGGAAGAAGTGCCGCTCTTCGACCGCGAGGAGGCGGAGGCGGCGTTCTGGGCGGAGAACCGCCTGGAGGTGCGGCTGATGGAATCGTCCGTGGCGGACAGTTCGGAACTCGCCGAGTCCGTCACCATCACGCTGCGCATCGATCCCCGGATGCTCGCGCGCATCAAGCGGCTGGCCGGCTCGCGGTATCTCAATTACCAGAGCATGATCAAACAGTGGTTGAGCGAGCGGATGGAACAGGAAGCGCGGGAACGCGAAAGCTCGTCACGACAGAAAATTTTATGAACCATCGCCCCATCACGGATCACGCATCATCCATCACGCGCCGGGGACTCAGCCCCGGGCCGGGTCCTCGCGCCTTCACCCTCATCGAGATGCTGGTCGTCCTCGCCATCATCGGCATTCTGGCGGGGCTGGTGGTGAACCTCATGTCGCGCGCGGGCAACGCCAAAGTGCGGGGAGTGGCCGGCACGCAACTCAAGGAAGTGGAAACCGTCATCGAGGCCTTCCAGACGAAAATGGGTTTCTACCCGCCCCCGACTCCCAATCCGGCGTCGAACACGCTTTACTACGCGCTCGTCGGCACGATTCGCCCGGCGGCGGGCGTCTTCGAGATTCTCAACAGCCAGCACATAATTACCGTCCCCAACATCCAGGCCAGTTTCGGGGTGGACGGTTTTGTGAATTCCGCCGATCCCGGTGATCGAGGCGACGCGAAGAACTTTTATCCGCATCTCAAGGAAAGCCAGGTGCGGACCAACGCCCTGGGCGCGCGGTTTTTGGTGGTTCCGGTCAAAGGTCCGGATGGTGATTTCAGCGTCATCAACTACGACGCCGCTTCGCCGACCCGCCACAACAAGGAAGGCTTCGACGTCTGGGTGGATGTGCTGCTTGACGGCAAGCCCGTCCGCGTGGGCAACTGGAAGGATTGACCATGAAACGCTCGCTTTCCTCCGCGATCACTCACGGACGCTCGAACACTTTGAACGCACTCAGCAACTCCAACCAACCGCCTATGAACCATATTTCCCTGCAACCGCCGCCGCGCGCCCGCGCCTTCACGCTGGTCGAAATGCTCGTCGTCATCGCCATCATCGGCATTCTTGCCGGCCTCTTATTGCCGGCCCTGGCCAAGGCCAAAGAGAAGGCCAAGGTCGCCGCCGCTCGCTCCGACATGGCCAGCCTCACCGCCGCGCTCACGCAGTATGAGGCGGACTACAGCCGTTTCCCCGCAACCACCTTCGCGGAAGCCGGCGGCGTGGACTTCACCTACGGGCTGCCCAACTTGACCAACTCCAATTCTCACGTCATGACGATCCTGCTCGACCGTCCCATCTTCATTAACCCGCAGCCGCCGCATCATCCGCGCAACCCGCGTGGCACCGTGTATTTCAATGCCAAGGAATCGGGCAACACGAACTCCCCCGGCATCGGTCCTGACCTGGAATTTCGCGACCCGTGGGGCAGGCCCTACATCATCACGCTGGATTTGAACTACGACAACAAGACCGTTGACGGACTTTACGGCACCAACAACGCGCCCGTCTTCATCTGGTCGCTCGGTCCGGACGGCGCAGCGGACTTCTCCGCACCGGTCCTTGAGGGGGTCAACAGGGACAATATTCTCGGTGGGAAATAAACCTTCCATGCGGTTCCGTCCGAGGGGAAGCGTCTCCGGTATCACGCTGCTCGAACTGCTGATCGTCATCAGCATCATCGGGCTGCTCGCGGCCATCAGCCTGCCGTCGCTGCGCGGGATGAAAAAATCCAATGTGCTCACTTCCGCCAGCCATCAGCTTGTCACCGATCTGGGCCTCGCGCGGCAGCGCGCGATCGTCGGGCGCACCACGGTGTATGTCGTCTTCATGCCGCCGGCGGATTTTCTGGCAGCGACGATGCCGGGGAATCTGGACGGTCCGGACATGACGAATATTCTCAGCGGTCAGCAAACTTCCTACGCGCAGTTCACGCGGCGCAGCGTGGGCGATCAGCCGGGTCAGGAAAGTCCGCGTTATGGTCGCTGGCGCTCGCTGCCCAGCGGCGTATTCATTGCCGGCTGGAAGTTTGCCAGTAACACGGTGAATGGCATTGACCCGTTTCAGTACACGAACGCGATACCCATTCCTTCGCTGACGGGAATCTCCAACGTCAGCGTTCCTTACATCGCCTTTGATTATCAGGGGCGCCTGACATCCGGGCAGGATGAAGTGATTCCGCTGGCGCAGGGCAGCATCTTTCTCGCGCGCGACAGCGTGGGCGGGCTGACGTGGGGGCCGGCGGACGCGCTGGAGACGCCGCCTTCGAATTCGGTGCTCAACTTCAACCGCATCCGCGTGGACAACCTGACTGGTCGCGCGCGGATCGAACGGCAGGAGGTGTTGCCGTGAAACTGTTTTGCCGGTTGCGGCCATTCGAACGGGCCTTCACGATGGTGGAGATCGCATTGTCGCTGGCGATCATCGCCTTTGCGATGGTGGCGATCCTCGGCGTGCTCCCGTCGGGCGCGACCTTTCAGCGCGACAACCGCGAGAACACCATCATCGGCCAGGAGGGCGCGTTCTGGATGGAAGCCATCCGTGGCGGCGCGCAATTTCCCATCACCAACGATCTCGTTTACGCAGTCGTCAACCTGTGGGCGGTGGGCCAGCCCATCCTGCCGGGGCTGGCTTACACGAACAGCGCCGACGTCATCGGCCAGTTGAGTGCGCCGGGCCGGACCAACAAGGCGATTGTCCGCGCCACCAGCGGCGTGGTGGGCGAACAGAGCACCGAAGTCGCCTTCCAGTATGAACTGACCTCCGAGGTTTTCCCGCTCAACGTCGGCACCAACTACCTCCCCGAAATCACCGCCGGCATCAGCAACCATCTGCACGAAGTCCGGCTCACGCTGCGCTGGCCCGTGATCGGCACGAACACGGCCACCACCACCGGCAAGCAGGTCTTCCGCTCGATGGTCAGCGGCCGGCTGGCCGACGCGCAGAACAACGGCCTGTATTTTTTCCAACCCAAACTCTTCGCGCAGTGAACGTGCTTTCAAGCCATCCAGTTTTCGCCGTTCCGCGCCGCCGCGCGTTTTTGGCGCATCTCCGTTTATTGCCACGGCGCTGCCTCGCCCGTGTAGCGCGGGCTTTCCCGCCCGCGGGTGAGCGGGGCTTTCCAGCCCCGCGAAGCGGCCCGCCAGCAACATCGCGGGACTTGGAAGTCCCGCGCACCCGCAGCCTGGAAAGGCTGCGCTACGAACCGACGGGCACGCCTTGCAATAAATGGAGATGCGCCCACGCGTTCTCGCTGCTGGAAATCCTCGTCGCCGTCTCGCTGCTGGTGGTCATCATCACGGCGCTGCTGGCGATGTTCCAGCAGACCCAGCGGGCCTTTCGCAGCGGGCTCAACCAGTCCGACGTGCTGGAAAGCGGGCGCGCCGCGGTGGCGCTGATCGCCCAGCGGCTGCAGGAAATGACCCCGTCCCAACTCACCACGGGGTTGAATTTTTACGTTGGCTCCACGCCGAACAATGCTTGCACTAATTGGCAGACGCTGCCGGACGGCTCTGCGCGGATCAATGTGGTGCAAGAATTCTTTCTCCTCTCCCGCTACAACGACGATTGGCGGACGGCGAAGTTCAGTTATTGCGATGAGGAATGGGACTCCTGCGCGGCCGTACTTTATCTCAAGGACGGAGTGACAAACTCACTGGTCCAAAATGCCGGTTTTCTACTGCGAGCTGCCACCAATGATTGGACCGGTTTCTGCACCAACGTGGATGCGCGGTTCCACCGCATCCTTGATGGCGTGGTTCACCTCCGGTTGCTGGCCTACTCGGCGGCCGGCCAGCTCATCACCAACGAGCCGCCGGACATTCTCGTGCAAGGCGACGGGGTTCCGCCCTATGAGTTTTTCCATTACGAGTTTTACAATCAGTCGCTGCCGGCCTTCGTGGACATCGAACTGGGCGTGCTGGAGCGGCGCACGCTGGAACAGTTCAACGCGATGTACAGCGCCAATTTGACCAAAGCCAACCGGTTTCTGGCCAACCAGGCCGGCAAGGTCCATCTCTTCCGCCAGCGCGTGCCCATCCGCACCGAGCCGCGCATCAATCCATGAAACGCCCCGCCCAACAAGCCGTCGCGCTCGTCGTCACCCTGGTGTTGCTGGCGGTGATCACGGTCGTGACGGTCGCTTTTCTCGGCATTGTCAGCCGCAACCAGGCGTCGGTTGCCCAATCGTCCAGCCTCACGGACGCGGAGTTCATGGCGGACACGGCGCGCGAGCGGGCGGTGTCCGAAATGGCCGCGCAAATCCTCGCGCGCAGCAATCTGCTGGCTTATGACCTGGCCGTCTCGCGCAACACGGATAAGGACATCTCGTCGCCCGCCGCCATCGCCAGCCTGCGCTTGGATCCGCGCGTGCCCGTCTCCGTTTCGAACGCGGCGCGCGGGTTCCAGGATTTCACCTATCTGGACCTGAATCGCAATCGCGTGTTCGACACCAACGATGCGCTGGCCGACCCGGTGGGCGACCCGGAGTGGGTCGGCTTGCTGGAAAAGCTGGGACAGCCGCACTCGGAGCGAAACCGTTTCATCGGGCGCTACGCCTTCATCGTGTTGCCGGTGGGCAAATCGCTCGACGCGAATTTCCTGCACAATCAGGCCAAGGGGTTGCTGAACATGAACGCGTTGGATAACGGCTTCATGCGGAACCAGGGCTTCGGCTCGTGGGAAATCAACCTGGCCGCGTTCCTCACCGACCTGAACACCAACTACTGGACCGACTACAAGTATGCCCCGGTTCTGAATCTGCCCAGCGCCAGCGGACGCGGCTTTGACGATGCCCGCGAGTTGTTGAGCTTCCGCTATACGTCGAACAGTTTTCCCGCCGCCGGCCCGCCGTTGTCCCCGCACACCTACCTGGACACGGTCAGCAGCTTGTTTGGCCAGGCTGGTGCCTTCGCGTTCACCAACGATTTGATTGATGGCTACGCCAACGGCGTGTTGCCACTGCTGGCCTCCAGTGTCCCGCCCGCCGAGGACGTCATGAGCGACGACCCAACGAAGCCGTGGCCGGGCGCGGACAACAAGCGGCGGTTCTTCAGTCTGCACGACTATTTTGGCGTTCCGCAGTCGGTGCAATACGCCGACTTCATCAACCGTCTCCACGCCGCGTCGTCGCGCACCAACAATTCAGCCTACGACCGGCACACGTTTTACCGGCTGCTCTCGCAACTGGGCACCGACTCCGTGCCGGAGCCGGAGCAGGCCGAACCGGCGCGGCTGGTCCGCAAGCTCGTCGCGCAACGCCCGGCGGAATTTCCCACCGAGCCGGTGGGGCGGTTCAACCTCAACTACGACAACCTCGGCCAGAGCGCGACCAACTTCCTGCCATGGACCAACGCGCTGAAGTTTTTCACCAACGTGGCGGACACGCTGTTGCGCGGGCAGTTCCCGGTCACGAACGCCAGCGCGGAACTGATCAACATCACCAACATCCAGCTTTACCCCAGCAACTATTACTCGGCGGCGGTGCATCGCCAGTTGCAGGTGGCCGCGAACATTCTCGACGCCACCTACGGCAGCCGCCATGGCGAGACCGCGCCGTTCTACCCGTCGGTATTTCGACCGGTGTTCACCAACATCGACGGCTTCATTTACATCAACGGCTACAAGGAAGTGAGTGACCTGTGGTTCCGCACCAACTTTTGGCGCGACCTGAACAACCCCGCGGATCGCGCAGCGTTGAGCGCGAACGACAACGTGCATGGCGTGCCGTTCGTCCTCGGAGCGCGCAAGGGCTTCCCGAACTTCAACGAGCTGTCGCTGCAAACTGCCGTGCAGACGACGCGCAAATTAAAATTGACCCGGCCGAACACCGCCACCAACACCGTGGCCGACAACACCGACGTGATGACCATCATGGGCATCTCCAACGTCGTCAGCGTGGAGAGCTGGAATTCCTACTCCGAGCCGTATCGCCGGGACTTGCGGATTGAGATCACGAACCTCGTGACTTTTTCGCTGACGGCTTCGTACATCACTCAGGTGTTCGCGACCAATGTGGTGTTCACCAACAGCAGCGCTCTCACGGTGCCGTCTAATACGTGGCGCGGCTACGAATACAAAGTTCCGCTCAACGCCAGTCTCCTTTGTCTGCCGGACATGGTTTGGGGCGGCGGCCTGGCGGTGCCGCGCTTCGTGGGATTGGGAGCCACCAACCTGTTTGAGCGCGCGTTCCTTGACTGGCAATGGCGGCTCACGGTCAGCAACCGGCTGGTTTACATCGTCACCGACGGCTTGCGCGTCGTGGATTTTGTGAATTTGAACGATCTCACTGCCGAGTTGAATCTCAACGAAATCATGGGCACGCCGCGCGCCGCGCCCGCCGGCGGATCCGGCCAGGTGTTGTTCGCCAACCAGTGGCAGGACAACGCGCGCTTCTTCGAGCCGGAATTGTTCAGTTCGTTCTGGCGAACCAACCGCGCTCCAAATGTCCCCGCTTATGTCGGACCGCAGGGGGACGTGAGCGAGGGGGTCATTCAGCAGTTGCAGGTTTCCCTGGGCAACGTCGGCATCACCAACCTGGCCGACTGGAACAACTGGAGCGGGCGCAGCGACAGCCTTAGCGAGAAGGACGCCGCGATTGACGGTGCCCGGAAGTTCGTGGGGCTGGGGCAGAGCACGACATACTACACGAGCAACACATGGACGGCGGGTTTGGAAATCTTGGCACCCTTCAACCCGACGCGCAAAGTCTTCCACTACACTTCCTGGCAGGTGAACGATCCGCTGGTACATTACACAACGGCGGACCTGGTGCAATACACCAACGCTCTGCTGCGCGTCACCGATCAAGCGATGCCGCGTCTCACCGAATACGTGTGGCCGAAGACGTGGCCGTCCACCAACGGCTTTTTGAATTCGCTGAACGAACGGTATCGTCCGTGGGGGCCGAACCTCATCAACAGCAACCTGGACGGAAACACCTACAACCTCGCGGTCAAGGATCCGCTCATCCGCCGCTCGGACGACTGGGAATTCCCGACGAGCAAGTTCCCAAACATCGGCTGGCTGGGCCGTGTGCATCGCGGCACGCCGTGGCAGACGATTTATTTGAAGGCCGAGCCGACGACCACCGCCAACTGGTTCCTCTGGGCGGGCAGTCCGATTCTGCCGTGGCAGGCGACGGGGTTCACCAACCAGTGGGACTTCACCCAGCCGACGAACGACTGGCGGCTGGTGGACCTTTTCACTGTGGCGCAAAGTCCCAATGCCAGTCGCGGCCTGTTGTCCATCAATCAATCCGGCCTCGCCGCGTGGTCAGCGGTGCTGGGCGGGGTGTCGGTGTTCACCAACCACGTGCCCGACGGTGTGATCGCGTTCACGAACAATCCGTCGCCGAGCGAGATGCTAATCGAGCCCAACACGCCGCAGTTGTCGAACATCGTCTTCGCCATCAACCGTCACCGGTTCACGCGCACCAACCAGAGCCAGATCTTCACGCGCCTGAGCGATCTGCTGGCCGTGCCGGAATTGTCGGTGAGCCGTGTCGCCATCCCCACTGTCCCGGCTGGTGCTTCGCCATTCCTTCGCTTCGTGAAGCCCAACGATCCATTGGCCGACCCGCAGCAAACCCACGGCCTGCCCGACTACGCCTACGAGCGCATCCCGCAGCAGGTGCTCTCGCTGCTGAAGGTGGGCGAGGCGCGCTTCGTGATCTACGGCTTCGGCCAGTCGCTCAAGCCCGCGCCCAACTCGATCCTCACCAGCGGCTCGGTGGGCCTTTGCACCAACTATCAGGTCACCGGCGAAGTGGCGACGCGCGCCGTCGTGCGCTTCGACAACGTGTCGGTCACCAATGTGTTGGGCATTTCCACGCAACTGCTGCTCCGCCCGGTGATTGAGAGCTTCAACCTCATGCCGCCGGAATGACGATGAAAAGCCACGCACCAAACGGGAAGTTCCAAGCGACCGTTCGCCCGCGCCTGCGGGGCGATGACTTTGGGAGCTTGGTGCTTGGGGTGGGCGTTATGTCCGGACCCTGCCCCGGCGCGCGGCCTTCCAGGCCGCTTAGAGCGTGTATGAGAATGGTGGGTCAGGCTTCCAGCCTGACGGTTCTGGCAGCATCCTGCTGCCAGTTCCAAAGCAACAAAGCACGCGTGGCATGGCAACACGGGGCATCCCTGCCCCGTGTGGCCAATGGCGCGTGCTTGAAACTGGCGGCAGGATGCCGCCAGAACCGGCGGACAGGATGTCCGCCCCACATTTCCATACACGCTCTTAGGCATTGGCAGGACGTGGGCGCAACTTTGCACTGGCGGGCCACGGCACACGAAAGCGGCCTGGAAGGCCGCGCGCCGGGGTTTGGGCGACACGCCCGGCGGATGCGCCCGCCTGGGGTTTGGCGCGTTTCTTCCTCTCGCATTTCTCCATTCGTAACCTAAAATAGTTTCGTAATATGCAATTGAAGACGCGCACCTGGTTGTTGTTAAGCCTGCTCGCGTTCCTTGCGGCGGGCCTGTTCTGGCGTCTGGGCAACGATTATGCCGCGCGCCGCCGTCCCGCCGCGCCGCCGTCCGTTCCGCTCGGTACCAACGCGGGCATGAGCAATCGTTCGCCGCTTCCACCGTTGCTCACCCGGCCCGTCACCACTCCCGCGATCCCGGCGTCGCCGGTCAGCCGTTTTCGCCTGCGCCTGAGCAACTCACCCAAGCCCATCGGCGAGCTTCAGCGCGCCGGGACCGCCGTGCTCCTGCAAAACGCGCTGCTCGATACCGCGTTGCCGCTCGACCTCGCCATCCCGCCGCACCTGCGCGCGGTGGCCGCGCCGGGCAGCTACATCGTTCAGTCGCGCGGTACGCTGGACGACGCCTTCCGCGCGCGACTGCGCGAGGCTGGCGCTGAAATCATCGCCTATATCCCGAACAACGCGTATCTCGTCCGCGCCTCCGCCGCTGGCGCTCGGCAGATGGCCGCGCATCCGGCCACGCAGTCGGTGCTGCCCTACGAGCCTTATTACAAACTGGACGAATCCCTACTGGCCGAAGCCGTCGCCAACGAGAGTGGCCCGCAGAGGCGGCGGTTGAACGTGGTGCTCTTCCCCGGTCAAAGCGCCGCCGCGCGGGCGAACCTCAGCGCGTTGGGTGCGGCCGTGCTGGGCGAGGACCGCTCGCCCTTCGGCCCGTTGCTGGTCGTGGACGCCGCCGCCGCGCAACTCTCCGCGCTGGCGCAGTTGTCCGAGGTGCAGACGATTGAAACGCATTTCTCCCGCGTCCCGATGAACGACCTTGCGCGCGTGGCCACCGCCATCGCGGCGGATTCGTCCACGGCGGTGAACCATCTCAGCCTGGATGGCGCGAACGTGCTCGTGGCCGTCGTGGACAGCGGCGTGGAGGAAACGCACCCCGACCTGACGCCACGGGTTTTCCCCAGCGACCCGTTCACGGGCATTGACTTCATCGGCCATGGCACTTTTGTCGCCGGTGTCATCGCCAGTTCCGGCGCGAACTCGCCAGGGGCCACGAACGCCAGCGGTTCGGCCAGCAACGCGAACTTTCGCGGCATGGCGCCGGCGTCGAAGATTTTCGCGCTGCCGACGGACACTGTCGCCGGAGTGGTGCAATCGGATTCCTACCTCCAGGAACGCGCCGCCGCCACCAATGCCATCATCTCCAACAACAGTTGGGGTTACGCCGGCGCGCATGATTACAACATTGCCGCCGCCAGCTACGACGCGGCCGTGCGCGACGCGCTGCCGGGCGTGACCGGCCCGCAGCCCGTGCTGTTCGTGTTCGCCGCCGGCAACGACGGCGGCGGCAACAAGACGGGGCAGGGCGGGGCGCCCGGCACGCTCACGTCACCGGCCACCGCCAAGAACGTCATCAGCGTGGGCGCGGTCGAACAGCCGCGCTTCATCACCAACGAGGTCTCGCGGTCGAGCATGACGAACCAGGAATTCCTCGCCGACACGGACAGCAACAACCAGATCGCCGACTTCTCCAGCCGGGGCAACGTCGGTGTGGGCGCGGAGGGCGAGTTCGGACGCTTCAAGCCGGACGTGGTCGCGCCGGGCACGTTCCTCGTCTCGACGCGCTCGTCGCAGTGGACCAACGCGACATCGTTCAACAATCTTCGCGTGAACACGTTTCGGAACATCAGCATTCCGCCGGGCGCGACGAACTTCTACGACATCTTTCTCAATCCCAATGAAACGAAGGTCCGTATCCACATTCTCACGAATAACGCCTCGCCGTTTCCGTTTGCCTTCGACAACTTGCCCATTCACGCGACCACGGATGGCACGCCGCCCGATAGCGGTGATTTCGTCGGTACGTCCAACGTCGTGGTCACGGGCGTGAGCGGCGGGGGCATCGTCAATTACGCCATCGCCAACATCGGGACCAGCAACCTGGTGTTCGATCTGCAAACCCTGGTCACGCGCACCAACGATCCGGGCGACTACTTTCTCGTCCTCAGCAACCTGAACAACGCGCTCGGCCCGTACTACCGCTACGAGTCCGGCACCAGCATGGCCGCGCCGGTCGTCTCCGGCATGTTGGCGTTGATGCAGCAGTTCTTTGAACAGGGCGCGCTCCGCCTGACCAACACCCCGGCGCTGATGAAGGCGCTGGTGATCAATGGCGCGCGTTCCGTGGCATCCACGTACGAGATCAACCCGCGCGCCTTCATCAACCATCAGGGCTGGGGCCAGGTGAACTTCACCAACACGCTCCCGGCGAATCTTGCCGATGCGGCCAATCGCTCGCTGCACTTCTTCGACCAGACGCACACCAACGCGCTGGTCACGGGCCAGAGCTACACGAACTTCGTGACCGTCAATGCGGCGCAGACCAACGCCGCCAAGTTCCCGCTGCGCATCACGCTGGTCTGGACCGACCCGCCGGGCAACCCCGCCGCCGGCGTCAAGCTCGTCAACGATCTGGACTTGATCGTCACCACGGTCACGTCCGACGCCAACGGCCCGGTGACGAATGTTTTTCTCGGCAACCACTTCGCATCGGGCACCAACTTCGTCGAGCCGCTGCTGCTCACGGCGGCCAACGCCACCAACGCGGAGCAGCTTGTCGAACTGGCGCGCGATTCGGTGAACAACGTGGAGAACGTTTACATTGACCAGCCCAGCAACACCACCTACTCCGTCGCCGTCGTCGCGCGCAAGGTGAACGTCAACGCCGTGACCACGCAGACGAACGGCGTGGCGCAGGATTTTGCCCTGGTCATCTCGTGCGGTGATCCGACGCTGAACAACCCCTACACCGTGACGGCCCAGCCGGTGGCGTTCGATCCGCTGCCCCGCGTGGTGGCGATCACCAACGGCCAGGTGCTCATCGGCCAGCGCACGGGCGCGCACTTCCCGCAGGTCACGAATACCGTCCGCCTGCTGCCGCTCTCGCCGGGGGATCCGACGAACTTCTTTCTCTCCATTGGCGTGACCAACCAGTGGAATTTCTACGTGTTCACGAACACCACCGCGTTCACGAATGTTGCCTTCCTCACTTTCTTCCCGCCCAACCTTGCGTTCGTGCAGGCGAACAATGACTCCCTGCGCAACGATGCCAATCCGCGCACCAGCCAGGAGGCGGACATTGACCTTTATGTCTCGACGAACTGCGCGCTGACGAACCTGGACCCGGTCGTCCTGGCCAGCGCCTACCGCTCGCGGTTGCGCGGCGGCACTGAATCCGTGGTGCTGACCAACGCGACTGCCGGGCAGGTCTTCTGCGTCGGCGTCAAGTCCGAGGACCAGCAGGCGGCGGAGTTCGGCTTCTTTGCGTCGGCGAGCCTGCTCCCGTTCAGTTCGGACGAGGGCGGCACCAACCTGGTGTTGCGCGGCATCCCCGTGCCGGCGGACATCCCGGACGGCGCCCCTGACCGGCCCGGCGGCGTGCAGGTCTTCGCCGTGTCGCCCACGCCGATCACTGTGCGGCGCGTGACGGTGACGAACGTGGTGTCGCACGAGTTGTTCGGCGATTTGCAGGCCAGCCTCGCGCACAACACCGAGGTCGCCATCCTGCAAAACCGCTCCTTTCCCACGAATGCTCCGGATGGCACTAACGTGTGGGTTTACGACGACAGCGACGAGAACGACAACGCCGTGGCGCAGCGCACCGACCCGCCGGGCAGCCTGCGTCTCTTCGCCGGTGACGAGGGGTTGGGCGTCTGGACGCTCACGGTGGTGGACACTGCGCTGCACCACACCGGGCGCGTCGAGCAGTTCACGGTGGTGCTGGACAAACAGCAGGACCTGACCAACGGCCTCGGTTCCAGTTTCACCATCCAGCCCGGCGCGACGCGGGAGGAATTCATCACCGTGCCACTGGAGGCGACGAACCTGACGGTGATCATCTCCGTGACTTCCGGGGCGCCCCCCAATCCCCCGCTGGATGTGCAGGTGTGCCCCGTCCGCGCGCTGGCGACAGCCTGTCATAGCTTCACGGTGGACGAGTTGCTGGAGACGAACTCCATCAGCATCGGAGATTCGCCGCCGTTGCTTGACGGGCAGTACGTCATCCGCATCACCAATCCCGCCGGTGGATCCGCGGTGACGTTGAACATTCAGGCGCGGCTGGATCTGGGGTTGCAGGGATCGCAGAAACTCACGTTCGCCTCCACCGCGCAGATCGATCTACTGGACGACGCGTGGACCAACTCCGTCATCACTGTGGCCAACACGCAGCGCGTGTCGGCGGTGCAGGTCGGCGTGCGCATCGCGCACGAGCGCATGTCCGATCTGGTGCTGCATCTGGTCAGCCCGTCGGGCAAGCGGATTTTGTTGGCGGAGAATCGCGGCGGGCTGACGCCGAATTCGTATGGCGCGGGAATGCTCACAACGAATGCTTTGCCACCGTTGAATTCCGCTGGCGGAGCAGCGGAGGAAAGGTTCATTCTGCCCATCGCCCAGAACGTGGGTGTTGTGAGTATTGACTACGACTTTCGCTGCGCTCCAGATGATCTGCGTTTGTACTACGACGGCGTGTTGATTTTTGATTCCGGATACGTCAGCAACGGCCCCGCCGACGCCTTAGGGAACTGTCCGCCGACATTACCTGGGAATTTCTCAGTTGAATTCGGACCTGGCAATTCAACCAACCTCCTACTGGTGATGAATGAAGGCAGCGTCGCTTACAGCACGGCCTGGTACGTTACCAACACCATCTACGGCGGTTTGCTTGTTTATACGACCTTCACCGAAAACACCAACCTCACCACCACGCCGATCAAGTTCGCCGAGCCGCCCTTTGGAACGACGAACATCACGCGCCTTGGAGTTTTCACCAATGGTTTTGAGCTGGTCGCGACCACCAATTACGTGGCGTTGACGAACTTCGACGGCTGGCAGGTGCTTACCAATCTGGTCACCGTGGTCAGCAACTCCACCGTGGCTAATGACGGAACCAATTACCTGGTGTTGCGATCTGGCCGGATCACGCGCTTCCTGCCCACGCTCGAGGGCGTGCGTTACGCACTGAGTTACGCCCACCGCTTTAATCCCGTGCCGGTGGTCAACGACGGCTTTGAAATTCCGGGCTTGTCAGGTTATACAACCATCCCCCCGGGGCCGTTGGTCGGTGGCTGGCGGGTGGAAACCGGGGACGTGGACGCGGTGGCGACCAATTTCTGGCAGTCCGCCCGTGGCGCGGTGTCGGTGGATTTGAATGACATCGGCACCGTGATTTCCACCAACGTGGCTACCGTGCCGGGCCAGTCTTACTCCGTGAGCTTTGCGTATGCTGGCAACCCGCTGGCAGCGGCGGCGGTGAAGAGCATGCAGGTTCAATTCGGGACAAATTCGCCGGTCAGTGTCTCGTTCGATACGACCGGCCAAACCACGGCCAACATGGGCTGGACCTACACGAATTTCACCTTCGTCGCGCATACCAACACTGCTCGCCTTGCCTTCCGCAACACCACTCCGGGAGCGGTAGACTACGGTCCAACCCTTGACGATGTGACGGTCACGCCGGTTGGCGTCGCGCGGGTTTCGCTCAACGGCACCAACGCGACGCTCGTCACCGGCGGCGCGGGCTGGCAGACGAACACGGTCACGTTCACCGCCCCGATCAACAACAGCCTGCTGGACATCGAGGGAATTGACTCGGGCCTGCTGCTGGATTCCTTCGAACTCACTCGTCTGGACTTCGGGAACTTTTATCTCCCGGAAGAACCGCTCACCGGACTGATCGGCGAGCGCGCCAATGGCAATTGGAAACTGGAAGTCTGGGACAACCGCACCGGCGCGACCAACCTCGCCACGCTGCTGGGCTGGCAGTTGCAACTCACCTTGGAAAATACCAACCGGACCGCGTTCCGCCTTCCGCCCGGCGCGCTCAATCCCGGTCAGTTGCCGCCGGGCGGCGTGCAGTTCTTCAGCGTGTTCGCGCCGTCGCTCGCCACCGGCGCGACGCACACCGTCACTGCCAGCGGCAACGTGCGGCTGTCGTACAACCCCGAGGTGCTGCCCGACGCCGGCGTGTCCGGCAGCGTGGTGCTGCTCGCGTCCACCACCAACGGCTCGCGCACGCTCAAGAGCAGCGGAACGCCGCCGACATTCCGGCCCGGCCACGAGTATTACCTGGCGGTGGAAAACCTGAGCGCGACGGAGAGCGTCACCTTCGGCTTGCGCGTGGACTTCGCCGAGGGCAGCGCCCCGCCGCCGAACTTCACCCAGTTGCCGGATGGTTTCGCGTTCACGACGAATCTGCCGGCGGGCGCGGGGTTGCAATACTTCCAGTTCGACGTGTCGAGCAACGCCATCGCGGCGGTGTTTGAAGTGCTCAACCCCGCCGGCGACGTGAAGCTGTTCATCCGCCCCGGCACGCCGCCGACCTCAGCCAGTTTCGCCTACCGCAGCGACGCGCCCGGCGCCGCCGACGAGTGGTTGCGCGTGACGTTGAATGACACGCCGGCCCTGACCGCCGGTCGCTGGTATCTCGGCGTGCAAAACCTCGAACCCGGCGCTGTGACCTACGCGGTGCGGGTGACGCAACAACTGGCGAACATCATCCCGCTCTTCCACGGCGTGCCGGTGGCGGGATTCGCCACGCTCGACGACCTCGTGCAGACAAATTTCTACCGCTTCACCGCCGGCCCGGCCACGTCGGGACTGGTGTTCGAGCTTTCCGGCCTGACCGGCGACGTGGATTTGCTGGCGCGGCGCGGCGGGCTGCCGGGCTTGTCGGCGGCTGACGCTTCGAGCCGGAACTACGGCACGCAACGCGAACGCATTGTCATCCGCGCCGGCGAAGCGTTTCCCAGCCTGGCGGGCGACTGGTACCTGGTGCCCCTGATGAACGATTACGATCCGGTGAATTTCACCGTGCGCGCGCTGGCGGGGACCGGCGGGATCATCACCAACGGCGAGCCGATCCTCATCGCTTCTAACGCGGAGATCGTGCCGGGGCGTGGCCTGCGGCTCATCTGGAATAGCATCGAGGGCGAACGCTACCGCGTGGATTTCTCAACCGACTTGAGCGGTTGGAACGAACTGTCGCATGTGACTGCCGAGGGCGCGACGGCGACTTACACGGACGACCAGCCCGTTGCCAGCCAACTCCAGCGATTCTACCGCGTGGTGCAAGTGCCATAGCCGCCACATCTCCTTTCCATCCGCCGCGCGTTCACCTAAGTTCACTGGCTGTTCGTAACGGCTAATTCGCGAATCATGGGCAAAGAATTCATCCGCATCGGCGGCGCGCGTGAGCACAATCTCAAAAACCTCACGCTCGCCATCCCGCGCGACAAGTTGGTGGTCGTCACCGGTCTGAGCGGTTCCGGCAAATCGTCGCTCGCCTTTGACACCATCTACGCCGAGGGCCAGCGCAAATACGTCGAGTCCCTTTCGGCCTACGCGCGGCAGTTCCTCGACCAGATGCAGAAGCCGGATGTGGATTACATCGAAGGACTCTCACCCGCCATCGCCATCGAGCAGCGGGGTTCCGGCGCCAACCCGCGCTCCATCATCGCGACGACGACAGAGATTTACGATTACCTGCGGCTGCTCTACGCGCACGTCGGCCACCCGCACTGCCCGGAGACGGGCGTGCCCATCGTGCCGCAGACGACGAGCGACATCGTGGACAAAATCCTCGCGCTGACGCCCCGGTCGCGCGTGATGCTGCTGGCGCCGGTCGTGCGCGACCAGAAGGGCGAGTTCCGGGACGTCGTCGAGCGGCTGGCGCGGGAGGGGTTCGTGCGCGCCCGCATCGACGGTGAACTGGTGGAACTGACCAGCAACGTGCGCGTGAAGCTCGACCCCAAGGCCCGACACAATCTGGACGTGGTGGTGGACCGGTTGGTGATTGACGACAAAATCCGCGTGCGCCTGAGCGACTCCGTGGAGACGGCGCTCAAGTGGGGCGAAGGACGGCTGCTGGTGCTGCATCAACCGCCCGATGACAAGTCGCTGAACTGGACCGAGACGCTGCACTCGAACCGGAACTACAGCCCCGCAACGGGCAAAAGTTTTGAGACGCTGACGCCGAAACACTTTTCCTTCAACTCGCCCGCTGGGGCGTGTCCCGTCTGCCACGGCCTGGGCCAGAAGATGGTTTTCGACGAGAGCCTCATAGTGCCTGACCACGAGAAGTCGCTCGAACAAGGCGCGGTGCTGCCGTGGCGGCGCGGCGGCAAGCGGATGATCACCTACTACAAGGCTCTGCTGCGCGGCGTGGCAGCGCATTACGCGCAGAGTTTGGACACGCCATACAAGTCACTGCCGGATGATTTCAGGAAAGCGCTGCTGCGCGGCAGCGGCGAGACGGAGGTGGAGTTCACGTTCTGGCGCGCGGGCAAGCAGAGCAAGATTTCGCGCCCGTTCGAGGGAGTGGTGGGTAATCTGGAGCGGCTCTACCAGGAGAGCGAAAGCGAGTTCACGCGAAACCGGCTCAAGGCTTTCATGAACCCGCAGTTCTGCGACGCGTGCGCGGGGCGGCGGTTGAAGCCGGAGGTGCTGGCGGTGACGCTCGGAAAGGATAGTGAACCAGTAATCAGTAATCAGGTGGCGCAAGCCAGGCCGCGTCGCAAATCGAAAACTGATTCACTGATTACTGACTCACTGGTCACTTCCCCGCCCGGCCTCTCCATCATGGACGTGTGCGCGCTCTCTGTGGAGCAAGCCGACGACTTCTTCGCCAGCCTCCGGCTCACCGAGTTCCAGAAAAAAATCGCCGCCGAGCCGGTCAGGGAAATCCGCGCGCGGCTTGGCTTTCTCAAGGACGTCGGCCTGGGCTACCTCACCCTCAACCGCGAGAGCGGCACGCTCTCGGGTGGCGAGGCGCAGCGCATCCGGCTGGCGACGCAGATCGGCGCGGCCCTCGTGGGCGTGCTTTATGTCCTCGACGAACCGAGCATCGGCCTGCACCAGCGCGACAACGAGCGCCTGCTCAAAACGCTCCGGCATCTTCGCGACATCGGCAACTCGGTGATCGTCGTCGAGCACGACGAAGACACCATCCGCGCCGCCGACTACATTCTCGACCTCGGGCCGGGCGCGGGCGTGCGCGGCGGCGAACTCGTCGCGGCGGGCACGCTCGGCGAGGTGTTGGCGAACTCACACTCACTCACCGCCAAGTATTTGACGGGTGAACTCTCCATCCCGATTCCGAAGAAGCGCGTCAAACCGTCCAACGAGCGCGGCTGGATCGAAGTGCTCGGCGCGAAGGAAAACAATTTGCAGAACGTGGATGCGCGCATCCCGCTGGGCACGCTTACGTGCGTCACCGGCGTCAGCGGCTCCGGCAATAGCACGCTCGTGGTGGACATTCTCCAGCGCGCCCTCTTCCGTCACTGGCATGGCTCGAAGGAGCGGCCCGGCGCGCACCGTGACATCGCCGGCAAGGAGCTGCTCGACAAAGTCATCGTCATTGACCAGACGCCGATTGGCCGCACGCCCCGCAGCAACCCGGCCACGTACACCGGCATGTTCAACCACATCCGCGATCTCTTTGCCAAGCTGCCCGCCGCGCGTATTCGCGGCTACGACGCGGGCCGGTTTAGCTTCAACGTCAAGGGCGGGCGCTGCGAGAAATGCCAGGGC
>JANNEF010000266.1:0-33151 GCA_031378375.1 Verrucomicrobiota bacterium
GGGCGCGTATTTGAATCCCGTCTTCCTCATCGCCGGGCGCAAGCTCACCATTCAGGGCCACTGCACCGACATCACCACCGACCTCGGGATCGAGTTCCTCAAGACGCGCCCGCAGGACAAGCCGTTCTTCCTCATGCTGCATCAGAAGGCGCCGCACCGCGCGTGGGAGCCGGACGAGCGGAACAAGGCGCTCTTCAAGAACCGGGTTATTCCAGAGCCGGCCACGCTCTGGGACGATTACGCCACCCGCCCCGGCCCGCTCACGACGAATGAACAGACCATCGCCCGCGACCTCACGCACCGCGATTTGAAGCTCGAACCGCCCGCTGATCTCAAAGGCCCCGCATTGAATCAGTGGCTCAACGTCAACCCCATGGAAGTCACCGTGGATGGCAAAACTCTCACCGGCAAAGCACTCGTGAAATGGAAATACCAGCGCTACATGCAGGACTATCTCGCCTGCGTGCAGGGCGTGGATGACGGCGTGGGCCGGGTGCTCGATTATCTCGACCAGACCGGTCTCGCCAAGAGCACCATCGTCATTTATTCCTCCGACAACGGCTGGTTTCTCGGCGACCTCGGCCTCTACGACAAACGCTTCATGTATGAGCCGGGCTTGAAGGTTCCGCTCATCGTGCGCGGTCCCGGCTTCAAAGCGGGTAGCGTGCCCACGCAGTTCGTCGCCAACCATGATCTTGCCCCCACCTTCCTCGAACTCGCGGGTCTTCCCATACCGGCCTTGATGCAGGGCCGTTCGCTCGTCCCGCTGCTGCGCGGCGAATCGCCCGCCGGCTGGCGCACCTCGATCTACTACCGCTACTACCACGACCCCGGTCATCACAACACCGCCGCGCATCTCGGCGTCCGCACCGCCACGCACAAGCTCATCCATTACTGGAAGACGGACGCCTACGAGATGTTCGATCTCACCAAGGATCCGACCGAGCAGCGCAACCTTCTCCACTCCGCCACCGACGCCACCAAGCCCGAGGTCGCCGCCAAGTTCGCTGAGTTGAAAACCGAAATCATCCGGCTGCAAAAGGAATACCAGGACGACGGCCAATACGCCGACCCCGCCACCTGGCCGAAGGGCGGCGTGGACGGCGGCTTCGAGCCGTATCAGCCCAGCGGCATCAAGACTGTGGCGGAGGCCATCACGATGTCCTCGACGAAGTGAAGGTCAGCCGTCGCATCGCGAGCAAACTCTCCGTTGCTGGACGACTGACCATGAAGCTATGAAATCCGCTCACCAACCGCAGTCCCACCTGCCCGCCGCCATGAACCGATGGTTCACCCTGCTGGTCCTGTTCCTGTCGAGCCTTCACGTCAGTGCCGCGAGAAAACCCAAAGTCATCATTTTTCTCGCCGACGATCTGGGGCAGCGCGACCTCGGCTGTTACGGCACCGAAGGACATCCGCACGCCGAATCTCGAAGTAGCCGTAAAGGATCGCATCATAGCCCTATTGCCCTATGACCTCACCCCTCGATCTCACGCGTCGCCATTTCCTCGGACAGATGACCACCGGGATCACTGGAGTCGCGCTGTCGCGTTTGTTCACCAATGAACTGGCCGCCGCGCCCCTGCGGCAGCCGCACTTTGTGCCGAAGGCGAAGCAGGTGCTGCAGATTTTCTGCCCGGGCGCGGCGTCGCATGTGGACCTGTGGGACCACAAGCCGATGCTGGAGAAGTTTCACGGCACGCCGTTGCCAGGAGATGCCGAAGTCACTTTCCAGGGCAAGAACGGCAATCTCATGAAGTCGCCGTGGGCCTTCAAGCCGGCCGGACAAAGCGGGAAGATGATTTCCTCGATGCTGCCGCACATGGCGAAGCATGTGGACGACATGGCGTTCATCCACAGCATGACCTCGCGCACGAACACGCACGGGCCGGGCTGCATTTACATGAACTCGTGCTTCACCCGCGAAGGCTTTCCCAGCGCGGGTTCGTGGGTGAGCTATGCGCTCGGTTCGACGAATGATAACCTGCCGACCTACATCGCCGTTCAGGACGTGCGTGGCGAGCCGCCGAACGGAAAGGCGAACTGGAGCAATGGCTTTCTCTCCGCGCAGTATCAAGCCGTGCCGATGGCCGCGCAGCAGCCGCTGCGCAATCTCGCGCGGCCCGCTTCCATCAACGCCGATGACGAAAAGGCCACGCGCGATTTCCTGGAACTCATCAATGCCGAGCATGCTGCAGCGCATCCGGGCAACGATGAACTTCGCGCCCGCATGGCGGCTTATGAACTCGCCGCCAAGATGCAGCTTGCGGCGCCGGAAGTCAGCGACCTTTCCGCCGAGCCCGCGCATGTTCACAACCTCTACGGCACCGGCGACAGCAACAGGCTCAAGGCCGCCTATGCAAAGAACTGCCTGCTCGCCCGCCGCTTCCTGGAGCAAGGCGTCCGCTACGTTTCGCTCTACTGCGCCTCGCGCGCCAGTGCGGTGGATGGCCTGCTAAACTGGGACGCGCACAAGACGCTGAAGGCTGACTACGAGCGCCACCTGCCCATCTTCGACCAGCCCACTGCGGCGCTGCTCACGGACATGAAACAGCGCGGCATGTTGAACGACGTGCTCGTGGTCTGGTGCACCGAGTTTGGCCGGATGCCCACGCACCAGGAGGGAACCTCCGGCCGCGATCACAATCCCGACGCCTTCACCACTTGGATGATGGGCGCGGGCGTGAAAAGCGGCGTGAGCTACGGCGAGACGGACGACTTCGGCCGCCGCGCCGCCGTCGATGTCTCGACCGTTTATGATTTCTACGCCACCGTGCTGCATCTGCTCGGCCTCAATCACGAGAAGCTGACGTATTACCACAACGGCGCGAACCGCCGCCTCACCGATGTGCATGGGCATGTCCTCAAAAGCATCCTCGCTTGAAAACCAACGATCCTTCCTCCCGCATATTCAGGGAGGCCCACCGATGAAGCTTTTTCCAAATCCGCTGACCTCCCTGAATCTGCGGGAGGCAAAACTCACCATGAAACCTCTCGCCCTTCTCCTTATCGCCACGGCGTCCCCCCTCGCCGCCGATCCGGCGGGCGTGGCGTTCTTCGAGCAAAAGATTCGTCCGGTGCTCGTGGAGCATTGTTACTCGTGCCACAGCGCGGCGGCGAAGAAACTTAAGGGCAACCTTTACCTCGACTCGAAAGCGGGCTGGGAGCAAGGCGGCGACAGTGGCGAGGCGGTCATCGTTCCCGGCAAACCGGAGGCCAGTCTGCTCATCCGCACCGTGCAACATCTCGAAGCGGACATGGAGATGCCGCCGAAGAAACCGAAGCTGGCCGATGCCGTCATCGCCGACCTCGTGACGTGGGTCAAGATGGGCGCACCCGATCCGCGTGACGGTGTGAAGGTGGAGGCGAAGCGCGGAGACAAATCGTGGTGGTCGCTGCAACCGCTCGCGAAGCAGTTTGCGCACGACAGCATTGACGGCTTCATCACCGCCAAGCTCGCGGAGAAAAAACTCACGCTGAATCCGGCCGCTGAGCCGCGCGCGCTCATCCGCCGCATGAGTTACGACGTGACCGGTTTGCCGCCGACGTCGGAGGAAGTGGAGATGTTTGCCAAGGCGCATCAGGCGAATCCGCGTCAGGGCACCGAAGAGCTGGTGGACCGCCTCCTCGCCAGCCCGCGCTACGGCGAGCGCTATGGCCGTCACTGGCTTGATGTCATCCGCTTCGGCGAGAGCATTGGTTTCGAACGCAACGATGTCGTCGATGACCTCTGGCCGTTTCGCGATTACGTCATCCGCTCGGTCAACGACGACAAGCCGTTCAACCAGTTCATCACCGAGCACCTCGCGGGCGATGTGATTGGGAAAGACAACCCGCAGGTCGAGGTCGGCAGCGCCTTCCTCGTCGCCGGACCATTCGACGACGTGAAGAACCTGGATCTCGTCGCGCAAGCCAACATCCGCGCGGCCACGCTCGACGAGATGATCACCGCGACCGGCGGCGCGTTCCTCGGCCTCACCATCAACTGCGCGCGCTGCCACCACCACAAGTTCGATCCCATCCCGACCGAGGATTACTACCGGCTGCGCGCCGCGTTTGAAGGCATCACGCATGGGCGGCGGGTCATTGCCACAAAGGAAGCGCGCGCGGCTTTTGCATCAGCAACGCAGCCGCTCAACGCCGAACTGAAGCGGCTCGAAAAAGACCGCATTGCACTCGACGACGCCATCGAAGCGCGTGCGAAAGTTGCCTTTGCCCAGACCAAGCCGACCCGCCCGAAGATTGATCCACACGGGACTAGCGAGACCTTTGCGCCGGTTGAGGCGAAGCAGCTCAAGTTCGTCATCCACGGTCTCACGAGCGATCATCAACCCGAGACCAAAGGCAAACTCGGCAAGGGCGGTGGTGGAAAGCTCACCGAGTTCCAAGTCTGGAGCGCGGACGCGCCGGAAAGAAACGTCGCACTCGCCAGCAACGGCACCGTGGCCGAAGGCAATCGCTCCCAAGAGGCCAAGGACTTCCCCGAAGCCTACGGCCCGCAATACTGCATTGATGGCATGTTGGGTGAAGCGTGGTTCATTGGACAGCCTCCCGAACTCACACTCACCTTCGAAAAACCGCAGAAGATCAATCGTATCACCTTCATCAACGCGCGTGGCGAGCGCGACACCGAGGAGGGCAAAGTCCGTGGCGCCACACCGTGCGAATACGAGGTGCAAGTGTCGCTCGATGGCAAAACGTGGCGCACCGTCGCCACCGAGGCGGGGCGCGAACCGTGGTCGTCGGAGCATGGCATCGCCCAGGCGCGGGAAGGCATCATCACGCCGGATGAGAACGCCCCAATCGCCTCCTTGGAAAAACAAATCGCGCAGATCCGAAGGAAACTCAACGCCGTGCCAAAGCTGCCTGTAGTCTGGGCCGGCAATTACTCGCAGCCGGAGGAACCAACGTTCGTCCACAAAGGCGGCGATCCGATGAAGCCCGGCGAACCCGTCGTGCCCGCGAGCCTCGCGGTGCTCGATCACGTGACCAAGCCGTATGCGTTGAAGGCCGATGCGGCGGAGGGCGAGCGCCGCCTTGCGCTCGCGAAATGGATCACCAGCGATGACAACCCGCTCACCGCGCGCGTGCTGGCCAATCGCGGGTGGCAGCATCACTTCGGCATCGGGTTAGTGGATACACCGAGCGATTTCGGTTTCCTCGGCAGCAAGCCGACGCATCCCGAGTTGCTCGACTACCTCGCCAGCCGACTCATCGCGAACAGCTGGAAGCTCAAGCCCCTGCATCGCGAAATCCTGCTCTCACGCACCTACCAGCAGAGTGCATCAGGCATCCTTCCTCCCACCGATTCAGGAAGGCCCGCTGAGGATTTATTTCCTCAATCGAACAAAACCAAATCTGTTCGCCTCCCTGAATCTGTGGGAGGCCATCCCGGCCTGAAACTCGACAAAGACGCGCGCCTGCTCTGGCGCTTTCCGCCGCGCCGCCTCAGCGCCGAGGAACTGCGCGACACCATGCTCACCGTCGCGGGCAAGCTGCAACTGGAGCCGATGGGCGGCCCCGGCTTCCGCCTCTACAAGTTCACGCAAAACAACGTCAGCACCTACTTCCCGCTGGATGTCCACGGCCCCGAGACCTACCGCCGCGCCGTCTATCATCAAAACGCGCGCGCCAGCGTCGTCGATGTCCTCAACGACTTCGACCTCCCCGACATCGCCTTCGCCGCACCGAAACGCGCCAACACCACCACGCCGCTCCAGGCGCTCACGCTGCTCAATCACGGCTTCACCCTCGACATGGCCAAAGCCCTTGCTGCCCGCATTCAAACCGGCGACGCCGTGACCCAGGCCTATCGCTTCGCCTTCCAGCGCGAACCCACCGCAAAGGAACACGAAGCCGCCAGAAAGCTCATCGCCACGCACGGCATCGAGTCCCTCTGCCGCGCGCTGCTCAACGCCAACGAACTGCTCTACCTCGAATGAAACGCCTCCCTTGGATTGCCATGACGCTCGTCATGGTTCATACGGTGCGCCATGACCGCCGTCCGAGTTCAGCAGAGAAAAACGATTTGCTCGCAGCCCAGCCAGAGATGGCCGCGCGCTTATTGAAAGACTGGCAGCAGTGAAACGTCGTCAATGCGAGTTGCACCCCGTGGTTGTCGCATGGCAAGTCGCTGTGGCCAGCCAGAGAGGCGGAGACTAACAAGTAGACTACAGAGCCACGACGCGCGAACCTCTGCTTGCGGATGGCGTCTTTGACACTATGAAAAAGCTCTTCCTAAAACTGGTGGCGAGCGCGGGCGTAGCCCTGACTGCAATTTTTCCGGCGCGCGCCGCGGCGACGAAACCCAACGTCATTTTCTTCCTCGCGGATGACCTGGGGCAGCGCGACCTCGCGTGTTACGGCAGCACGTTTTACGAGACGCCGAACCTGGATCGTCTTGCGAAGGACGGCGCGACATTTACCGACGCCTATGCGGCGTGCCCGGTGTGTTCACCGACGCGCGCGAGTCTGCTCACCGGGCAGTGGCCGCAACGCACGGGCATCACGGATTACATCGGTGCGCCAAGCAAACCTGAGCAATGGAAGCGCAACACGAAAGTTCTCCCTGCGCCCTACACCGACCGGCTCGCGCTTGATGCGCCCACGCTCGCGAAGGCGATGAAGGGCGCGGGCTACGCGACGTTCTTCGCGGGGAAGTGGCATCTCGGAGCGGAGGGTTTCTGGCCGGAGAATCAAGGCTTCGACATCAACAAGGGCGGCATCGACCGAGGCGGACCGTATGGCGGGAAAAAATACTTCTCCCCCTACGCCAACCCGCGCCTGCCCGACGGTCCGGACGGTGAGCATCTGCCCGACCGGCTTGCGACTGAGACGGCGAAATTCATTGAGGCGAACAAGAACCGCCCGTTCTTCGCCTACTATTCGTTTTACGACGTCCACACGCCGCTGATGGCGCGCGAGGACTTGCGAAAGAAATACGAGGCAAAGCGGGCGCGGCTCGGCCTGACCGAGAAGTGGGGACGGGAAGAACCGCGCGATGTGCGGCTCGTGCAGGAACACGTCGTTTACGCGGCGATGGTCGAGGCGATGGACCTCGCCGTGGGCAAAGTGCTCGCGAAGCTCGATGAACTCGGCCTGCGCGAGAACACCATCGTGATTTTCACCAGCGACAACGGCGGCCTGTCCACGAGCGAAGGCTGGCCCACATCGAACCTCCCGCTGCGCGGCGGCAAGGGCTGGATGTATGAAGGCGGCATCCGCGAGCCGCTGCTGGTGCGCTGGCCCGGCGTCGCCAAAGCGGGGAGCATCATCAAAACGCCCGTAAGCAGCCCGGACTTTTTCCCCACTCTGCTCGAGGTCGCGGGCGTCAAACCTTCGCCCGGCCAGACGCTCGACGGCACGAGTCTGCTGCCGGTGCTGAAAGGCGGCACGCTGCCGGAGCGCGCGCTGTTCTGGCACTACCCGCACTACGGCAATCAAGGCGGCGCACCCGGTGCCGCCATCCGGCGAGGCGATTGGAAGCTCATTGAGTGGCAGGAAGACGGCCGCGCTGAGTTGTTCAACCTCGCGACGGATCTCGGCGAGCAGAACAACCTCGCCGGCAAGGAACCGCAGCGGGTCGCCCAACTCCGCGCCGAACTCGCCGCGTGGCAAAAGCAAGTTGGCGCAAAATTTCCCGCACCCAATTCCAACTACGACCCCACCAAGCCGGACGGTCGCGCCGCGAAACGGAACCCAACCCAATGAAGCTCATCCTCAGCACACTCCTCGCGCTCCTGTGCGCCAGCGCCAGCGCCGCCGATGCGAAGCGGCCCAACATCGTCGTCTTCATTGCCGACGACCACAGCCGCCTCGACGCAATGCGCGCCGACCTCGACGCGTGATGAAGCAACAGGGCGACACCCAAACCGTCTTCGGCAAACCGCTCCTCCTCGGCGAACCCGTCACCCTCATCACGCCCCGCAGCGCCAACAAAAAATAACCACGAAACCTATCCTGCTACTTGTTTCCATTATCACGCTGCTGGCTGCCCAAGGTCGCGCGGAGGAACCTGGGCTCAAACCGCTTTTCAATGGCAAGGACCTCACCGGTTGGGAGGGCAATCCTGCGCTGTGGTCGGTCGAGGAGGGTTGCATCACGGGGAAGACGGCGGGGCCGGCGACGCTGGCTTACATTCAGTTTCTCATCTGGCGCAGCGGCGTGGTGAAGAACTTCGAGCTGCGCGCGAAGGTGAAGGTCGCGGGGAACAACACCGGCATCCAGTATCGCAGCAAGGAATTGCCGGAGGTCGGCCAGTGGTCGGTCGGGGGCTACCAGTGCGACATTCATCCCGTGGCGAAATGCGCACACGCTTCGCCGAACTCAAAACCGCCGCGAAATGATTCATCGAAAAAACCATGAAAAACACTCTCACACTCATAACCGTCCTGTTACTGCCGCTGGTCAACTTGCCCGCTGCCGAGCCGGCGCGTGCGCCCTACAACGTGCTGTTCATCGCCATTGATGACTTGAACGACTGGGTCGGGGCCTTCGGTGGTGCGCCGCAGACGAAGTCGGCCACGCCGCGGATGGACAAGTTTGCCCAGAGCGGATCGGTCGTCTTCCAACAGGCCAATTGCGCCGGGCCGGTCTGCTGTCCGTCGCGCTCGGCCTTGCTATCGGGCTTCATGCCGAGCCGGAGCGGGGTTTATGGCAACAGCCAGGACATGCTCGATGCCAAGTTGGTGCAGACGCATTACACTTTGCCGGAGTATTTTTCCCAGCACGGCTACCGGACCTTGTCCACGGGCAAGATTTTCCACGGCGGCCAGGCAGCCTGGGCATTTGATGAATGGTTTCCTAAGCAAGGCGGGAGCGGTTCGCAAGTTGACCCGAACCATTTGACCTCCCGAACCAAGAACCTAATTGACGGCAAGCCTGCCCCCTTCCCCGCAATGAAAGACGATGGCAGCAAGGGGCGCGATGGTGAAGGGGGCACGGAATTTAGCTGGGGACCGACTAAGGGCCCCAAGGAACAGTCGAAGGATTGGAAGGCGGCTGAATGGGCGGTGGCGCAACTGGCCAAGCCATCGGTGAAACCCTTCTTCCTAGCGCTGGGCATTTCCAAGCCGCACCTGCCCTGGTATGTGCCGCAGGAATACTTCGACCGTCATCCACTGGAGAGCATCAAGCTTCCGGAGTTCCGGCTCGATGACCTCGGCGATATTGTGGACGCCAAGGGAAAAGCCAAATTCTCCCCCAGCGCTGATTTTCGCTGGGTGCAGCAGGACACGAACTTGTTCAAGCGTGCGGTGCAGGCCTATCTGGCCTCCTCCAGCCATGCGGATGATTGTGTGGGGCTGGTTCTGGATGCGCTGGAAAAAAGCAAGTATGCCGAAAACACCATCGTTGTCATCTGGGGCGACCACGGCTGGCATCTGGGCGAGAAGCTGCGGTTCCGTAAAGCCACGCTCTGGGCGGAATCCACCCGTCTGCCGCTCACCATCCGGGTGCCGGGGATGAAGTCGCGGCAGGATTGTTCACGCGTGGTGAACTTGATGGACCTTTATCCAACGCTCATCGAGTTGTGCGGACTGCCAGCCAAACCAGAGATTGACGGGCGGAGCATCGCCCCGCTGCTGCGCGATCCGAAGATGCCCTGGCCCTACCCGTCCATCACGGTGATGGACCAAGGCAACGCCGCCGTGCGCGACGAACGCTGGTATTTCATTCGCTACAAGGAGGGAACAGAAGAGTTCTACGATATGGAGCGCGACCCGATGCAGTGGACCAATCTCGCCGCTTCAAAAGATCCCGAAATCCTTTCCCAGAAAGCCCGGCTGGCAGCTTCGTTTCCCGCGTCCTTTGCACCCACCGTAGTCGGCCCCAAGAAAAGCCAAGGCGACAACGAAGACAAAGATGGCGCGCCCGACCCGACCATAAAAACCACGCGGGCCGCGGCCAAGCTCAAGTAAAGGGGACTTCCAATAACACTCCATCATGAAACGAATTCTTCTGCTCGCAGTCCTTTCGAGCTTTGTCGTTGCCGCATCGTCCTACGCCGCCACGCCGCCCAGCCCATCCGTCGCGCGCCCCAACATCATCTTCATTCTCGCCGACGATCTCGGCTGGGCCGACACCACGCTCTACGGGCACACGAAATTCTACCAAACGCCCAACCTCGATCGTCTCGCCAAACGCGGCATGACCTTCTCCCGCGCCTACTCCGCAAGCCCGCTCTGTTCGCCGACGCGCTCCGCCATCCTCACCGGCCTCAGTCCCGCGCGCACCGGCATCACCACGCCCGACGGTCACTCGCCCAACGTCGTGCTCAAGGCTACCGCCGGCACCAAGGCTGGCCCTTCGTCTCCGTCGTTCATGCCGGCAACGGTGACGCGACTCGCGACCACTTATCACACCATCCCGAAATCCCTCAAAGCCGCCGGCTATGCCACCGCCCACTTCGGCAAATGGCATCTCGGCACCGCGCCGTATTCGCCGCGGCAACACGGCTTCGATGTCGATCTCCCGCACTGGCCCGGTCCCGGTCCCGCCGGCAGCTTCGTCGCCCCGTGGAAGTTCAAGGATTTCGATGCCGACCCCGGCGTGCCCGACCAACACATCGAAGACCGCATGGCCAAAGAGGCGTCTGCGTTCATCGAGAAAAACAAGGACGGTCCGTTTTTCGTGAACTACTGGATGTTCAGCGTCCACGCGCCGTTCAACGCGAAGAAAGCCCTCATCGAAAAACACCGAGCCCGCGTCAACCCCGCCGACCCGCAGCGCAGCCCCACCTACGCCGCGATGATCGAGAGCATGGACGACGCGGTCGGCACGCTCCTCGACACGCTCGACCGCCTGAATCTCGCCGAGAAAACCATCATCATCTTCGCCTCCGACAACGGCGGGAACATGTATAACCAGGTCGATGGCACCACGCCCACCAGCAACGCCCCGTTGCGCGGCGGCAAGGCCACCGTGTTCGAGGGCGGCGTGCGCACACCTCTCGTGATTGCGTGGCCCGGCCTCGCCGCCGCCGGCACTCGCAGCGACGCCCTCGTGCAAAGCGAGGACTTCTATCCGACGCTGCTGGCCGGTCTCGACCTGCCCATCGCACCCGGCCAGAAATTCGACGGCACCAGCATTCTCCCCGCGCTGAAAGGCCAACCGCTCACCCGCGACGCCGTGTTCACCTACTTCCCCCACTCCGCCGGCGTGCCCGACTGGCTGCCTCCCGCCGTCGCCGTTCATCAGGGCGACTGGAAACTCATCCGCATCTTCTTCGCCGGGGAGAACGGCGCGCATCGCTGGCAACTCTACAATCTCCGCGCCGACCTCGGCGAGAAGAACGACCTCGCCGCCAAGGACCCCGCGCGCGTGCAAGCGATGGACGCGCTCATTGAAAAATTTCTCACCGACACGCAAGCTGTCGCACCCGTCCGCAATCCTGCCTTCGACGCCAAAGCCTACCGCCTCGCCGACGAGGGCAAGCAGAAGGCCAACGCCAAAAAGAAAAACCAACCCGCCACGGAATGAAGCAACTCCTGACCACGATTGTAGCCGTCGCCTTCACCAGTTTGGCGTGCGCGGCGGCGGACACCAGGAAGCCGAACATCATCGTCTTTTACACCGACGACCACGGGTTCGCCGACCTCGGCATTCAGGGTTCTGTCACGGATATCAAGACGCCGAATATCGACGCGCTCGCCCGCAGCGGTGTGCTGGCGAAGCATGGCTACAGCACCCCGCCGCAATGCACGCCGTCGCGCGCCGGGCTGATGGTCGGGAAGTTTCAGGGGCGTTTCGGCGTCGAGTCCAACGGCGGCACGCTCGAGGGTTTTGACCGCGAAACCACCTTCGCCAAGCGCCTCCAAAGCGCCGGCTACGTCACCGCCCAATTCGGCAAATGGCACCTCGGGACCACCGCCGAAATCACCCGCCACGGCTTCAAACACGTCTTCAGCCAAAA
This sequence comes from Verrucomicrobiota bacterium, assembly GCA_031378375.1. GTDB lineage: Bacteria > Verrucomicrobiota > Verrucomicrobiia > Limisphaerales > JANNEF01 > JANNEF01. The sequence goes on from JANNEF010000266.1 coordinate 11,912, forward strand.
CAACAGCTCGTCCTTCTCCGCCAACATCACGATCGACGGTCAGGATCGCCCGATGAGTAATCTGCCCCCGGAGATATATCACGTTGATGCGTGCAGCCGCGCCGCCGCGGCCACAATCGAGCGCTACAAGAGCGAGCCATTCTTCCTCTACGTCGCCTACCGCGCGCCGCACGTCCCGCTCGACGCGCCGAAAAAATATCTCGACCGTTTCCCCGGCGAAATGCCGCAGCGCCCTCGCCAAGCCCTCGCCATGCTCTCGGCCGTGGACGACGGCGTCGGCCTCCTCACCGCGACGTTGAAGAAAAACAACCTCACCGAAATCACGCTCATCTTCCTCATCGGTGACAACGGCGCTCCGCTCAAAATCACCAAGGCTGACAAGCCCGGCGGCGCCGCCGGCTGGGACGGCAGCCTCAATACTCCGCTCAACGGCGAGAAAGGCATGTTGGCCGAGGGCGGCATGCACACGCCGTTCGTCGTCGCGTGGCCCGGCACCATTCCCGCCGGTCAGACCTTTCTCCATCCGATCAGCGCGCTCGACGTCGCCGCGACCGCGTGCGCGCTGGCAAAAATTTCAACCAAGCCCGGCGACCTCGACGGGGTGAATCTCATTCCTCATCTCAAAGGCGAAATCAAAACTCCTCCGCACGACGCACTCTATTGGCGCTGGATGGCGCAGTCCGCGATCCGCGAGGGTAACTGGAAACTCCTGCGCGGCGGCGACCGCGAATACCTCTACGACCTCGACACCGACCTCGGCGAAAAGCAAAACCTCGCCGCGAAGCATCCCGACATCGCCGCGCGCCTCCGCGCCAAACTCACGACGTGGAGCAACGGCCTCAAACCACCGGGCCTCGTCACCGGACCGATGGCCAAGACCTGGCACAGCTACTTCGATTTCTACCTCGACGGAAAACCTCTCAGCGGCCCGGCCGAAGAAAGCGATGACGACGCGAAAGCTCCGCAGAAGAAAGCGGCGGCTTCCCAGCCGCCGGATTGACTGCTGCCAGGCCAACTCCCGGCGGCAAGGATGCCGCCGCTCCTGCCGACGCTCCTGCGGCAAAACCACAAGAACTATCCGGAATAACGCATGGTCGCCAAAGTCCTGTTTTGACAGCATCATCTCAAATCAATGCACGGCGATGAACCACAACTGTCCGCTGCTGCCATTCGCAGAAAAGAAGAACACAACAGAACAGCAAGCACACGAGCTACCGACACCCACTCTCATGAAAACCATCATCATCCTGGCCACGGCGCTTTCGCTCTTTGCCGGCGGCATTTCCGCCGCTGATAGCGCCAGCGTGCCCGCACCCGCCAAAGGCAAACTCAACGTCCTCTTCATTCCCATCGACGATCTGCGGCCGGAACTTGGCTGCTACGGCGCACCGGTGAAGACACCGAACATCGACAAACTTGCGACGGCCTCGGTGCGTTTTGATCGCGCGTATTGCCAGTATCCGCTCTGCAATCCCTCGCGCACTTCGTTGCTCACCGGGCTGCATCCGACGCAGACCGGCGTGCTCAATAACGGCGGAAAGTTCCGCGCGAGCAGGCCGGACCTCGTCACGCTGCCGCAGCTTTTCAAGCAGAACGGCTACACCACCGTCCGCAACGGCAAGGTCTATCACGGCGGCATCGACGATCCCGCTTCGTGGTCCGAAGGCGCGGAGGACAAACCGAAAGCACGCGCCGCGCGCACGCCCGAATCGGCTGGGCCAGCCCAGCCCCGCAAAGCAATTGAACCGGGCGACGCCGGCAAGCCTCGCACCGAGTTCCAAGGCCCGGTGACGGCGCAGATGCGCGCCTCCGATCAACGGGTGGTGCTCGCAGGTGACGGCGAATCGCATGGCGATTATCGTAGTGCCGACGCCGCCATCGCCGCGCTGGTGCGGCTGAAGGACCAGCCGTTTTTTATCACCTGCGGCTTCACCAAACCCCACGCCGCGCCCTCGGCGCCGCAGCGGTTCTACGACATGCATCCGCTGGACAAGATCAGTCTGCCCGCCGACTTCGGGCCGTTTCCAAAACCGCCCGCGGGCTTTCCCGCCGCGGCGCTCACGAAGCAGAACACCGACGTTTTCTGGAACCGCGAGGCGACCGCCGATGAGGCGAAGCTGATGCTCCAGGCGTATCGGGCGTCCACGAGCTGGGTGGATTGGAACGTGGGTCGCGTGCTCGCTGTGCTCGACAAACTCGGTCTGCGCGAACGCACGATCGTCGTGCTCTGGGGCGACCACGGCTATCACCTCGGCGAGATGGGCAAATGGTCGAAGCACAGCAGCCTCTTTGAAGTGGGCACCCGCGTGCCGCTGCTCATCTCGGTGCCCGGGGCGAAGGGCAATGGCAAAGCCAGCGCGCGCATTGTGCAATCGCTCGATCTCTACCCAACGCTCGCCGCGCTGTGCGGACTCCAGCCACCGGCGGGACTCGCGGGACACGACTTGCGTCCGCTGCTCGAAAACCCCGCCGCGCCGTGGGCTCATCCCGCATTCACCGTGGCAGGCACTGCGGGCCAATTGCACCGCTCGGTGCGCGAAGAGCGCTGGCGTTACATCGAATGGAACGGCCCGGACGGCGGTGCCGCACTCATCGACGAAGACAAAGATCCGCACGAGCGCACGAATCTCGTCAACGACCCCGCGCACGCGGAAACAGTGCGAAAGCTGAAGGCATCACTGCAAACGCTTCCATCCAAATGAACCGATTGCCCGCCACCCTCGCCCTCGCGCGGCTCGCACCGCAATGCTTGAAACCCGAGGTCGAGAACGTCAGCATCACCCACAATTGACACCATGAATCGTCGCCTCCCATTCACCCTAGTCTTGGTGGGCGCCTTCTGCGGCCAGGTCTCCGCCGCCGGGATCACCAACACAGTAGAGTCCGCCACGCGCCGCGGCCTTGCACTGGTGACCCGCGCCGCCACCAACTGGCAGAAAAACAAGTCCTGCTTTTCCTGCCACCACCAGACAGTGCCGATGCTCGCGATGCAGCAGGCGGCCCGGGCCGGTTTCCCATTGGACCGGGCATGGCTCAAGTCGCAAGCGGATACAACCCACCGTTATTTCAGGGATCGGATCGAGGACATGGATGAGGGCGACCATGTGCCTGGTGGCGCGGCGACGACGGCTTTCGGCTTCTGGGCTCTGAGCCTGGACGAGCGTCCGTCCGACCAGACCACGACGGCGATGGTGACCTATCTCCTCCAGATTCAAGGTGTCGCCCGGCTGAGCGACCGGAAGCCGGGCAGTCGGCCCAAGCTGGAGGACGGCCGCTGGCTGGCAACTTGTCGGCGGGCGCCGATGCAGGCGTCGGTCGTCGGCGACACCGTGCTCGTGCTGATCGGTCTGGAGAAATACGCGACACCGGAGCAGCAACCGCGAGTGACCCACGCAAGAGAGGCGGCAGAGAAATGGCTGGCGCAAATGCCGCTGAAGACCCAGCAGGACCGCGTCTGGCGCTTGTGGGGTCTGCACCATCTCGGAGGTGATGCCGCCCGGAAAAGGAGCGTGGAAGCCGCCATCCTCAGCGCCCAGCGCGACGACGGCGGGTGGGCCGAGGACGATGATCGGCAAAGCGACGCCTACTCAAGCGCCCAGACGCTGTTCATGCTTTGCCAGACCGGCACAGCGCAGGACAGCGTCGCCGCGTTACGCGCCCGAGATTATCTGCTGAAAGCGCAACTCGCCGACGGTTCTTGGCTCGTCGAATCTCACGTGAAGTCAAAGGCGCAGCCCTACTTCGAGAACGGCGACCCGCACGGCGAGCACCAGTTCATCTCCACCGCTGCGGCCGCGTGGGCCACGGCGGCGCTGGCGCAACTGTTGCCCACAAAATAATTGAAAACGATGCACCGAATCATCCTGTTGGGCTTCCTGATGGGCGCGAGCGTCTTCGCCGCTGAAACTGCGCGGCCGAAGCCGAACATCCTGCTCCTCCTCGCAGATGATTTTGGCTGGGGCGATGTGGGTTGTTACGGCGGCAAGGTGCCGACGCCGGCGCTCGACCGCATGGCGAAGGAGGGCACGCGCTTCACACAATTCTATGTGGCCTCACCGATCTGTTCACCATCGCGCTGCGCCATCATCACCGGGCAGCAGCCGGGCAAGTGGCGCATCACCAGTTATCTTCAGACCCGCAAGGGCAACCGCGAGTGCGGGCAGGCGGACTTCCTCGATCCCGCTGCGCCGTCGTTGCCACGCTCGTTGAAAGCTGCCGGTTACGTCACAGCGCACATCGGCAAGTGGCACCTGGGCGGCGGACGTGACGTAACGAATGCGCCGAAGTTCGCCGCCTACGGTTACGACGTCGGGATGGGCACCTACGAAAGCCCGGAGCCGCATCCCGACATCACCGCGACGAACTGGATCTGGTCGCCGCAGGATAAGGTGAAGCGCTGGGACCGCAGCGTGTGGATGGTGGACCGCACGCTGGACTTCATGCGCGCGCACACCAACCAACCGTGCTTTGTGAATCTCTGGTTTGATGACACGCACACGCCCTGGGTTCCGAAAGAGGATGGCGCCGGACCGAACACGCGCAAAAGCTACTCCGCCGTGCTCAAGGAGATGGACCGCCAGATTGGCCGTTTGCTCGAAGCTCTGCGCAAGGCGGATCCTTCACGACCCACCCTCGTGGTTTTCTTTGGCGACAACGGCCCGCTACCGACGTTTGAGCAGGAGCGAAGCGCTGGACTGCGCGGCAGCAAACTCAGCCTCTACGAAGGCGGCATCCGTGTTCCCTGCATCGTCTGGCAACCCGGCAGTGTCCCGGCGGATCGCGTGGATGAGACGGGCGTCTTCACCGCGTGGGATTTGTTTCCCACGCTCTGCGCACAAGCCGGCGCGGCGCTGCCGAAGGGCTACACGAGCGACGGCGAAGATTTCTCCAAGGCGTTGCGCGGCCAAAGTGTCACGCGCAGCCATCCGCTCTTCTGGGAATACGGACGGAACACCAACTCATTCACGTTTCCCGCCGCCACGAATCGCAGCCCGAACCTGGCCATGCGCGACGGCAACTGGAAGCTGCTCGTGAACGCCGACGGCACTGGCGCGGAGCTTTACGACCTCGCCACGGACCCGAACGAAACGAAGAACCTCGCTGTGGAGAAGCCCGATGTCGCCCGGCGTCTGTCCAGTTCCGTCGTCGCTTGGTGCAAATCACTCCCATGAAAAGAATCTTCCTGCTCATCGCCTGTTGTTGTTTCGCGGCCAGCCCTCTGCACGCCGCCGCGAAGCCTAACATCATCTTCATCCTCACCGATGATCTCGGCCTCGGGGATGTGGGCGTGTTCTTCCAGAACGCGCGGCGCGCGACCAACAATCGCGCGGAGCCGTGGCATCTCACGCCGCAGTTGGACAAGATGGCAGCGGAGGGCGTGCAGTTGCGGCACCATTACTGCCCGGCGCCGGTGTGCGCGCCATCGCGGGCCTCGCTGCTGCTTGGCGTGCATCAGGGGCACGCGAATGTTCGCGACAATCAGTTCGACAAGGCGCTGGAGAATAATCACACGCTCGCCACGGTGCTGAAGAGCGCGGGCTATGCCACAGCGTGTATCGGCAAATGGGGCCTGCAGGGATCGAATAACGCCGCATCGCCAAATCGCTGGCCGGCGCATCCGCTGCGGCGCGGTTTCGATTCCTACTTCGGCTACATCAGCCACAAGGCAGGCCACGGGCATTATCCGAAGGAGGACGGGCAGGCGCTGATCGATGGCGGGGCGGATGTGGCGGCGAATTATGACCAGTGCTACACGACTGATCTGTTCACCGCGCGGGCGAAGAAGTGGATCGCCGAGCAGCACGCGGCGAAGCCGAAGCAGCCATTCTTCCTCTACCTCGCCTACGACACACCGCATGCGAAGCTGCAGTTGCCTCCCGGGCCATTCCCGGCGGGCCGCGGTGCAAAGGGCGGGGTGCAATGGCTCGGCACGCCGGGCCGTATGATTAACTCCGCCGACGGCACGCCGGATTCCTTCACGCATCCCGACTACGCGAGCGCGACGTGGGATCACGACCGGGATCGAGCCACGCCGGAGCAGTCGTGGCCGGATGTTTACAAACGCTATGCCAGCGGCGTGCGTCGCATCGACGAGTGCGTGGGCGACTTGTTCGCACTGTTGAAAGACCTGCGCCTCGATGACAACACACTTGTCATCTTCACGTCCGACAACGGCCCGAGCAAGGAGTCGTATCTCAAAGAGAATTACGATCCGACCTTCTTCAACAGCTTCGGGCCGCACGACGGCATCAAGCGCGATCTCTGGGAAGGCGGCATCCGCGTCGGCGCGCTGGCACGCTGGCCGGACAAGATTCCGCGCGGCCGCGTGAGCAACGAGCCGAGCCAGTTCCACGACTGGCTACCAACCTTCGCCGAGCTTGCCGGTGTGCCTGCGCCCGCGCGCACCGACGGCGTGTCGCTGGTGCCGACGCTGACCGGCAAGGGCGCGCAAATGCCGTCGCGCGTTTACGTCGAGTATTTCCAGAACGATAAGACGCCGCCTTACGACGAATTCGCGGAGAGCCATCGCGGTCGGGTGCGCCGCCAGATGCAGGCGCTGCGCCTCGGCGACTTCATGGGCGTGCGTTACCAGACCACGAATCACGCCGTGCCGTTCGAGATTTACAACGTCGTGACCGACCCGCAGCAGACCAACAACCTTGCGCCGCAACCTGCCTTCGCCGCGCTGCAACAGCAGATGCACGACACCGTCCTGCGCGTGCGCCGTCCGAGCGCGCAGGCCAAACGTCCCTACGACGACGAACTGGTGCCGTCCGTGCGCGCCACGAACGCGGTGAGCGGCATCGAGTGGCGGGCCTTCACCCAGAAGCTGCCATGGGTCGCAAAGCTCGATGACTTGAAGCCCGCGTCGTCCGGCACCCGTGCGGACTTGGCGCTGACGCCGCCGAAGAACACCGATTCCATTTTGTTCACTGGCTACATCGAAGCCCCGGCGGACGGCGAATACACCTTCCACCTCGCGGCCAACTCCGGCGCATTGCTCCGCCTGCACGAAGCCACCGTCATCGACGCCGACTTCGGCCACACCGGCGGCAGCGAGGTGAGTGGCGCGATACGCCTGCAAGCGGGTCGGCATCCCTTCCGCCTCTATTGCCATCGCGGCTCCGCCACCGCGCCTGAGTTCAAGTTGCAATGGAACACCGCCACGCTGCCGAAACAGAACGTGCCGGCCAGCGCGCTCTTCCACGACAAGACTTCGGCGCAGAGCAGAGCAGCCAGGAAATGAGGCCATGCTCAAGCGACTCCTTCTCTTCACGCTGCTCGGACTGCCAGCACTCGCTGCGGAATCTTCTTCTACATTGCGACCTTTGTTTCGCGGCGAGGCCACGACGGAACTGGCACCTCACGGCGGTGGGAATGTGTACGCGCCGAGCGTAGTCATGGATGGCTCGCTCTGGCGCATGTGGTACGGCGGGCAGGGGAAGGATGGACACGACCGCATCCTTTACGCCGAATCGCGCGATGGCGGGCAGTCGTGGCAGAAGCGCGGGGTGGTGCTGGAGAATGGTTCGGCTAATCACGTCAACGATCCCTCCGTGCTGCGTGTCGATGGCAGGTGGTTCATGTTCTACACCGTCGCCGAGCGCGGCACGGAGGATGCAATTGCCCTGGCGATTTCGGCGGATGGCTTGAAGTGGGAGAAGCGCGGTGTGGTGCTGGCACCGGGCGCGAAGGGAACCTGGGATTCATGTCTCGTCGGACGGCCCTCGGTGCTGCATGAGAGCGGCCAGTTCCGCATGTGGTATGACGGTCAGCCGACGAAGGAAGATCGCGCGGTGGTTCGCTTGGAAGGAGCACGCGCGGTGGGCCTGGCGACCTCGCCGGATGGCGTGCATTGGACGCGTCACTCCGCGAATCCAGTCTTGCAGCGCGGCATCGGCGCGGTGGACGTGACACGTGTCGCGGACGGCTATGTGCTGCTTTACGAAGGGCACACCGGCACCGGCGCGGCGACGAGTCGCGACGGCATCGCGTGGAAAGAGCGTGAGTTGGTGCTTCGTTTGTCCGGCATGGAGACGGATCGCTTTGGTCAGGTCACGCCCCATCTGGTACGTGCGGCGAGCCGCAAAACCTGGGACGGCAACAGCATCGCCGCTTTTTCCTTGGCCGCGCTGCCCCAAATCGGAGACACAGTAGCCAAGTGAATTGCATTGTGTGCTTTGTTCCGGGTCCTCCGTACTACTATCCATGATTCTGCCTGCAGCCCGTGCAAATTATTGTCCGCCGCTTTGCGTCGAAACGCCCGCATCGGGCCAACCTGGTGAATTGCGAACCTGTTCCCGGCCACAAACCCAAACACTTATGAAATACTCTTACGACGAACTCGGAAAGATGATCGACCACTCGCTCCTGCATCCGACGATGACGGATCAGGAACTCGAGGACGGCTGCAAGGTCGCCGCGAAATACGGCGTCGCCTCGGTCTGCATCAAACCTTACGCCGTGAAGCGCGCCACTGAACTCCTGAAGGGCACGGGCGTGTTCGTCGGCGCGGTCATCGGATTTCCCCACGGCAACTCGGCCACCGAATCGAAGCGCTACGAAACCGAGATCGCGTGCAAGGATGGCGCGGTCGAGATCGACATGGTCGTCAACCTTGGCAAGGCGCTCGGCGGCGATTGGGAATACGTGGAGCGCGATGTGAAGACCGTCTGCAACGAGGCCCACAAACACGGCGCGAAGGTGAAGGTCATCTTCGAGAACGATTACCTGACCAAAGGCGGCGCTGGTTTGAGCAGCGATGATTTCAAGGTGAAGCTTTGCCATCTCTGCGAACGCGCAGGGGCGGATTGGGTGAAGACCTCCAGCGGCTACGGCTTCGTGAAGCAGACCGATGGCAGCTACAATTACAAAGGCGCGACCGAGCACGACCTCGCGCTCATGCGCGCGAGCGTGTCGGCGAAGGTTCAAGTGAAGGCCGCCGGTGGCGTGCGCGATTTAGACGGGCTGATCAAGGTCCGCGATCTCGGCGGTTCCCGATGCGGTGCCACTGCCACGGCCGTGATGATGGACGAGTATCGTCGGCGCGAAGCGGCGGAGAAAGCCGGGCAGACGGTCGAGGGCAAATCTGCCGCCATCGGCGCGGGTGGATATTGAGCCGGCCGTATGCAATGGCTGGCCCAGCGTAATCGGAGCGCCGAGCATTGCTCGGCTTGGCGGACTGGCCGAGCGATGCTCGGCGCTCCAGGGTCTCACGGCGAAACGCATTCGCCCGCCTTCACGCTGATCGAACTGCTCGTCGTCATCGCCATCATCGCGATTCTCGCTTCCCTGCTCCTGCCCGCGCTCGGCAAGGCGAAACAGAAGGCGCGTCAGTCGGCGTGCCTTTCCAATCTGCGCCAGATTGGTTTCGCCTTCGCCTTGTATCAGGACGAAAACGACGATCACTTCCCGGACCAGCGCACGCTGAAGACCGCGCTCGGCTACCGTCCCTGGACCGACTGGCCGCCGTCCGATCCGCGCGCCGGCTGGGCGGCGGTGACCTTCAGCAATTATCTCGGCGACAGCGCCGCCTGGATGTGCCCGGGCATCGCGGCGTCCCGGCTGCGCGACGTAACTCAGGCGGTGCAGAACTTTCGCGCTGGTGACGACACTGCGGTGACTGGCTACTGGCTCTGGCGTTTCGATCGCGATTCCACGACTGTGCCGCTCGATAACTTTTGGGACAAAACCTCGGATGCTGCGCTCACCGATCTGCGCGCAGCGAACAATCCCACCACCGGAAAACCCGCCTCGCTCTCGGATGTCGAACTCGCGGTGGACGCCTATTTCCCGAATACCATCCCCAGCGTCGCGCCCGCGCTGTCGGGACGCGCCGCCCATCCCAGCGGGCGTAATCGCCTCATGCTCGACCTGAGCGCGAGCTTCTGGCGCGACGCCCGGCTCTCCGCCAACAACTGAACTTTTATGAAGACCATCCTCTCAGTCTTGCTCTTGCTGCCGCTGTTCGCCTCTGCCGCTGACTCGAACTGGGGCACCTATCTCGGCGACAAGGCCAGCAGCCATTACTCGACGCTCAAGCAGATCACACCGCGCAACGTCGCCAAGCTGGAGGTCGCCTGGACGTTTCGCGCCGGCGGCATGGACACCAACAACCGTTCGCAGATCCAGTGCAACCCGCTCGTCATCGATGGCGTACTCTTCGGCACCACGCCGGATCTGCAACTCTTCGCCCTCGACGCCGCCACCGGACGGGAGCTGTGGCGCTTCAACCCGGCCTCGGTGAAAGGCATCACCAAGGGGGGCGTCAATCGCGGCCTCGTTCACTGGGGCAGCGGATCGGATCGGCGCATTCTGTATGGGAACGATCGGTTCCTTCACGCCATCGACGCCGCGACCGGCCATCGCATTCCTTCCTTCGGCGATGGCGGATCGATTGACCTCAAGCGCGATCTGGGCCGCGACGTGACGGGCTTGTCGCTGCAATCCACCACACCCGGCGTGCTCTTCGGCGATCTTTTGATCATGGGCATGCGTCTTGGCGAAGGCCCGGCCCCCGCTGCGCCCGGCCACATTCGCGCCTACGACGTGCGCACCGGCAAACTTGCCTGGCGCTTCAACTCCATCCCGCATCCCGGCGAGCCTGGCTACGAAACGTGGCCGCCCAATGCCTATCAATACATCGGTGGCGTGAACGTCTGGACCGGCTTCGCGCTCGATGAGAAACGCGGCCTCGTCTTCTGCCCAACCGGCTCGGCGGCGTTTGATTTTTGGGGCGGCAATCGCATTGGTCAGAATCTTTTTGCGAACTGCCTCATCGCTCTCGACGCCAAAACGGGCCGGCGCGTCTGGCATCAGCAACTCGTTCATCACGACCTGTGGGACCGCGATCTACCCGCGCCACCCAACCTGCTCACCGTCACGCATGGCGGAAAGAAGATCGACGCCGTCGCGCAGGTGACGAAGTCCGGCCATGTCTTCGTCTTCAACCGCGAGACCGGCGAACCGCTTTTCCCGATTCGAGAAGTGCCGGTGCCGATGTCGGATCTTCAGGGCGAATCCGCCTGGCCCACGCAACCGATTCCGACCAAGCCCGCGCCGTTCTCGCGCCAGCTTTTCACCTACGATGAGATCACGGACATCTCGCCTGAATCGCATCGGCAGGTGCTGGAGCGCTTCGCGAAGATTCGTCCGCACACGCCGTTCCTCCCGCCGAGCCGCGAGGGCACGATCATTTTTCCAGGGTTCGATGGCGGCGCGGAATGGGGCGGCGCGGCCACCGATCCCGAAGGCGTGCTCTACGTGAACGGCAACGAGATGCCGTGGGTGATGACGATGGTGGAAACCAAATCCAAAGGCGGCGAACCGCTTACCACCGGCGAAGCCATCTTCACGCAGATCTGCGCGGCCTGCCACGGGCTTGACCGCATGGGCAACAAGGCGCAGAACGTGCCGCCGTTGTCGGGTGTCGAGCAGCGGTTGAAGAAGCAGGACGTGCTCGCGCTGCTCAAGACAGGCAAGGGCGTGATGCCGGCTTTTGATTTCCTCACGGAGAACCAGCGCCATCTCGTCGTCGATTACCTCCTCGGCTCCGCGCCCTCGCCCGCGTCTGCACCAGCCGTCGCGAGCAACGCGGGCCGGAAGGAAGAGCTGGGCGGCGTGGACGTGCTCGGCACGATTCCTTACACGATGACGGGCTACCATCGCTGGCTCGACACGAATGGTTATCCCGCCATCAAACCGCCGTGGGGCACACTCAACGCCATCGACCTGAACACTGGCGAATACCGCTGGCGCGTGACTCTCGGTGAATGGCCCGAGCTTGCTGCGAAGGGTGTCCCGCCGACGGGCACCGAGAACTACGGCGGGCCGGTGGTGACCGCTGGCGGTCTCGTCTTCATCGCCGCCAGCCGCGACGAACACATCCGCGCCTTCGACCGCAAGACCGGCAAGGAACTCTGGAGAGCGAAGCTGCCTGCCGCCGGTTACGCCACGCCCGCGACCTACTCGGTGAACGGCCGGCAATTCGTCGTCATCGCCTGCGGCGGCGGCAAGATCGGGACGAAGAGCGGCGATGCGTATGTGGCCTTCGCGCTACCGAAGTAGGGCATCGGTAAGCGGCAACTTGGAATGTCATGGCCTGGCAGGACGCCGTGGCCATTCATCGAGTTTGACGTCGGTTGGGAATGAGCGGCATCGTCTCAAAGTAATTCCATGAAACTGCTTTCTCTCGTCGCGACCTTGCGCTGGGTTTTTCTACTGACGCCGTTGACCTCGCTGCCCGGCGCGGAGTCAGTTGTTTACAAGAAGGTGGAAGACCGCGAACTGAAGCTCTTCATCGACAAGCCCGCTGCGTGGAAGGCGACGGACCAGCGGCCGGCCATCGTGTTCTACTTCGGCGGCGGATGGGTGAGCGGCACGCCGGAGCAGTTTCGCAAACAGAGCGAGTATCTCGCCACGCGCGGCCTGGTGGGCATCCGCGTGGAGTATCGAACCATCCCGAAAGGTGAGAAGGGGCTGCCCGTCATCTGCTGCGCGGATGCGAAGTCGGCGATGCGTTACGTGCGCGCGCACGCGAAGGAACTGGGCATTGACCCAAAGCGCATCGCGGCGGCGGGCGGCTCGGCGGGCGGACACCTCGCGGCGTTCACGGCACTGGTGGATGGGCTGGATGACTCGAAGGACGACCTGAAAGTTTCCTGCAAACCGGACGCGCTGTTGCTGTTCAATCCTGTCTTCAACAACGGTCCCGGCCAGTGGGGCCACGAGCGTGTCGGTGAACGCTTCATGGAATTCTCGCCGGCCCATCACATCACCAAGGCCGCGCCGCCGGCCATCGTGTTCCTGGGTGATCAGGATAAACTCATCCCCGTGAGCGTGCTGCGCGAGTTCGAGAGCGGGATGAAGAGGGTGGGCGCGCGCTGCGAGGCGCATGTGTATCCGATGGCGGGCCACGGCTTCTTCAATCGTGATCCGCACTACATGCTGACGCTGATCGAGGCTGACAAGTTCCTCGCCTCGCTCGGTTGGATTCAGGGACCGCCGACGCTGAGTCCGCCCGTCACGAAACAATCGAACCCAACACCCGCCCCATGAGTACCATTCCCGATCCCTTTCGCGAGGCCCGCCAACAAGACGGCGTCCTGAAGTGCCCGTTCCAGGGCGAGATGGTGCCGATGATTCTGCGCCATGAAGACGTGCGCAAAGCGGCGAAGGATTGGCAGACGTTCAGCTCGGACGCGCCCTTTCGCGTGCCGATCCCGTCGGAGGAAGCGGTCCGGTCGATGCGGCAATTGCCCATCGAGACCAATCCACCGGAGCACACCGAGTATCGCGCCATCGTCGAGCCATTCTTCGCCCGTGCCAAGCAGCCTGACGTGATCGCGCAGGTGGAGGCGTTGATCGCGGAGAAAATTTCCGAGGCGCTAGGCCGGGAATCCGTCGAGGTCGTGAATGAGTTTGCGCTGCCGGTGCAGTCGCGCGCGCTCACCTATCTGCTGAACGTGCCGGAGTCGGAGGCGACCACCTACATCAGTTGGGGCATGCACGTCTTCAAGGTCACGGGCGGCGAATTCAAGAAAGGCACGTCGCTCGAAGATTACCTGCACGCGCAGTTCGATCGAGCCGAGGCGAATCCGGGCGAGGATTTTTTCAGCGCACTGACCAAGGCCACCTATCGCGGCCGGTCACTGACGCGCGAGGAGATGATGGGCTTTGGGAATCTCACCTTTGCCGGTGGACGCGACACGATCATCCACAGCATCTCCTCCATCGTCGCGTATTTCGGCCGGAACCCCGACGCCCTCGAATATCTGCGCGAGGATCCGAAGCGCATTGTTCACGCGGGCGAGGAATTCTTCCGCGTCTTCATGCCGCTCACCCACATCGGGCGCGTGTGTCCCGTGCAGACCGAGGTTCACGGAGTTACCGTCCCGGCGGACGGACGCGTGTCGCTGGGCTGGGCCTCGGCGAATTTCGACGAGACGGTGTTCGATGCACCCGAGGAAGTGCGCCTCGACCGCAAGCCCAACCCGCACATCTCCTTCGGCTTCGGCACGCATCTCTGCCTCGGCGCACCGCACGCGCGCTTGATTGTGCGCTGCCTGTTGCAGGCACTGACCGGGCGCGTGGCGAAGATCACCGTGCTCGACGCGAAGGAGCACATCGAACATGAGGCGCGCTACGAGCGCGCGAACGGTTACGAGTCGTTGACCGTGAAGCTGACCGCCCGTTGAGTCCTGCCGGGGCGCCGCCTCCTTACGACAACACCCGTCGGAGACGTGCAACCAACCGCGCGTCGTTCTTCCGCGCCAGTTCGTGTTCCCAGATGCGCAGCACGCGCCAGTTGGCCGACCACAAGGTCCGCGTCACGAGCCGGTCACGGGCCTTGTTCGCTGCGAATTTCCTTCGCCAGAACGCCGCGTTGTTCCGGGGCTTCGTCGCGTGCTTTGGGCAACCGTGCCAGAAGCAGCCATCCACGAACACACCGACGCGCAGCTTGGGGAAAACGAAATCGGGCCGGACGCGGAAGGTGGGGCGCGTCGCTCCGCGTGCGCCGTCTTTGGAGCGCCGGACTCCGATCCGGCATGGGCCGATTTGGAAATCGGCGCTCCGGTGCGGTAAGGGCGACGGGTCTTTGTGGAGCTTTGTAGCAGCCTACGTCAGTCGGCTCTGACTCGTCTTGCCGGCGGAAGTTAGAGCGGACTCACGTCCACTGCTACGAGGTTTGGATTTCCCGCTCACGCGTCCACCCTTTGAGCAGTTCCGCTGTGGAGAAGCCGAGCGCCTTCGCGAGCTTAGCGACGTTTTTGATGCCGGGATTACGCAGGCCGCGTTCGATGCCGGAGATGTAGGTGGGGTCGAGGCCGGCTTTCTCGGCAAGTTTTTCCTGGGTCAGCGCGCGCGTTTCGCGGCGCTGGCGGACGTTTTGCCCGAGGGCGGCGAGGACGGTGTCACGTTTCGGCATGACTGATAGTCCATGCCTTCACGTAAGAAAGGGCTATGGACGATCAGCCAGGTTGATGAAGGAGGGAGGACTGTGCAACGGCTGCCCAAGCATTTGCTCGCACCGCGCCGCGCGTTTGGCAGAATCGGCGGCGACTCATGAACCGTCGCACGTTTATCAAGTCCGCCGTCCTTGCCTCCATCGCCGCTTCGGTCCACGCGGCCGAGCAGCGCGCGCCGCGCATCCTGCTGCGTTCGTCGTGGCAGGTGGTGAACATCGGCGACATCGCGCACACGCCGGGCGTGCTGGCCTTGATCGAGAAGCACATCCCCGAGGCCGAGGTGCGCCTCTGGGCCTCCGCCGATCTCTCGGCCGAGGTCATGGCCATGGAGCACCGGCGGTTTCCCAAGCTGAAGATCGTCAAGGGCACCATCGGCGCCGGTGGCAAGGCGTCGAACGCCGAACTCGCCGACGCGATCGCCTGGACCGACTTCCTTCTGCACGGCTCAGGTCCGTCGCTCGTGGCGGCGAAGGATGTGGCCGCGTTCTCGAAGCACACCGGCAAACCCTACGGCGTCTATGGCATCACCCACGGATCGTTCCTTTCCGGGAACGACCAGGCGACGCTCGACGGCGCGAAGTTCGTTTTCTTCCGCGATTCCGTCTCGCTCGAACTCGCCCGCAAGCAGGGCGTGAAGTCGCCCATCCTCGACTTCGGACCTGACGGCGCCTTCGCTTGCGACCTGCGCAACGACGCGGCGGCCGACGCCTTCCTCAAGGCCAACAAGCTCGAGACCGGCCAGTTCCTCTGCTGCATCCCGCGCCTCCGCTTCACGCCCTACTGGACCATCCGCGACGCGAAGAAGGACGAGACACGCCACGCCCGCAACGAGGCGATGAAGGTGTCCGACCACGCGCCCTTGCTCGACGCCATCATTGCTGTCGTCCGGGAAACGAAGCTGAAGATCCTGATCTGTCCCGAGGACAAGACCCAGATGGCCGTCGGCAAGGAACAGCTCTACGACCAGCTCCCGGCCGATGTGAAACCTCGCGTCGTGTGGCGTCCGAACTTCTGGCTGACCGACGAGGCGTTGAGCACCTACGTCCGCAGCGCGGGCATTTTTGGTCACGAGATGCATTCGCCCATCATGTGCATCGGCAACGGCATTCCGGCCATCGTCTGCCGCTGGGCCGAGCAGACGAGCAAGGGCATCATGTGGCGCGACATTGGTCTCGGCGACTGGCTCTTCGACATGGATTCGGAAGAGGACAGAAAGAAGGTCGCCGCCGCCGTCGTCGCGATGGCGAAAGACCCTGCCGCAGCGAAGGAGAAGGCCCGAAAGGCGCGTGAGTTCGTCCAACAGCGGCAACGTGAGACGATGGCTGTGCTCAAGAAAAAATTCACAAAATCATGAAATACACGCTCATCGTCATCGCTGCCCTGCTGCTCGCACTGGCTGCGCTGCACGCCGCCGATGCACCGGCGAAGCGACCCAACATCGTCCTGATCATGGCCGATGACTTCGGCTACGAATGCGTGACTGCGAATGGCGGGCAGTCCTATCAAACGCCGAACCTCGACCGGCTCGCCGCGGCCGGGATGCGCTTCGAGCAGTGTCATGTGCAACCGCTTTGCACGCCGACGCGCGCGCAGTTGATGACCGGGCGCTACAACGTGCGGAACTATCTGAACTTCGGCACGCTCGTGCGCACGGAGACGACGTTCGCGCATCTGCTCAAGAAGGCTGGATACGCCACGGGCATCTGCGGCAAATGGCAGCTCGGGCGCGAAGCGGATGCGCCGCGGCATTTCGGCTTCGATGAATCGTATCTTTGGCAGCACACGCGCCGTCCGCCGCGTTACGCGAATCCCGGCCTCGAACACAACGGCGTGGAAAAGGAATTTCCACCGGGCAGCTACGGGCCGAAACTCGTCAACGCCTTCGCGCTCGATTTCATTACGCGGCACAAGGACGGACCCTTCTTCCTCTACTACCCGATGCTCCTCACGCACGATCCCTTCCAGCCCACCCCCGACAGCACAGACTGGGATCCGACGACGAAGGGCGAAAACTTGCAGAGGAACGTGAAGCACTTCGCCGACATGACGGCCTACATGGACAAGATGATCGGCCGCCTCGACGCGAAGCTCGGTGAACTGGGCCTCCGCGAGAACACGCTGCTGCTGTTCATCGGGGACAACGGCACCGGCGTTGGCGTGACCAGTCGATTCAACGGCGCCGACTTCAAGGGTGGCAAGGGCACGACCACGCGACGCGGCACGCACGTTCCGTTCATCGCGAGCTGGCCCGCTGTGCTGAAGCAGGGCCGCGTGAACCGCGACCTCATCAGCAGCACCGACTTCCTGCCCACGATCTGCGCGGCCACCGGCGCACCCGTGCCCGCCAATGTCGATGGCGTCAGTTTCCTGCCGCAGTTGCGCGGCGAGAAAGGCACGCCGCGCGAGTGGCTCTACAACTGGTATTCACCGCGCCAGGGTGCCGACACCACCGTGCGTGAGTTTGCCTTCAACCATGACTACAAGCTCTACCGCACCGGCCAGTTCTTCGATCTCGCCGCCGACCCGTTCGAGCAAAGGCCGCTGAACACGGCCGCGATCACCAGCGCCCAAGCCGCTGCGAAAGGTAAGTTTCAGAAGGTGCTCGACCAGTTCAAGGACGCGCGTCCCGGGGAACTCGACCGGCCGTTCGAGCAGTCCAGGCAGGAGCCATCGCCGGACGCCGCGCCGCAAAAGAAGAAGCAAAACAAGTAGTCCACACCGCTGCTCGCCATGAAACCAACGCTCGCACTCCTCGCCGCCCATATCCGCGAGGCGGTCGATTGGACGAAAGCCAATCGCGACCCGCTCGGTCTCGACTTCCAAACACATCCCCTCTTTGCGCAGGGACAGGAAATAGATCCCTGCGGCCTTGCGTTCCTGCCAGAAGGGAAAATCCACTCCCGCCTTATCCCAAACCAACAGCACTTTGCGACCTTGGCCCGCGCCCGGGCGCAGGATCGCCACGCTCTGGCGCTTGAGCGCCCGGAGATCGTGCTCCTTCTTGCGCGCCGCCCGATCCGCCAGCACCAGCGGAAAGAGGCTCTGGCTTTTCAGATGGAGCGCAAGAAGTGGCCCGTCGGCCAGCGGGTTTCCCCGATCATCGGATCATGCGTGGCGTGCTCCAGATAATGACCGTCCCCGGCGTAAAGATCAAACGAGGCGAGTGATTCAAACTGCGAGAGCGACGAGAGTCGGAGCGCCTCCACCCGGCCCGCAAACACGCGGAACATTCGGCCACCATCCTTAACTGTCGGGGACTGGCGAGCGTTTCAATCTACACGGCAAATGAATTACAGTGACGTTGTAGCCGACGGTCATTCGCTTACGAGTGGCAGACTAAATCGAGCCCGATGGGGATGAACCCTCAGAAACTCTCAGCCCTCTGTTCGCGGCACGCCGAGGACACTCGCAAAGACTTCCGCGTAATGCCCGGCCGTCCGTTCCCAGGAAAAATCCGACTCCATCCCGTTTTGACGGTAGTGGCGCAGCAAATCGGGCGCTTGATAAATCACCAGCGCCTTGCGAATGGCCTTGGCCAGGGCGCGCACGGAATATTCGGTAAACTTGATGCCGTCGGCGCGTGACTCGTCTTCGGTGATGTCCACCACCGAGTCATCCAGTCCGCCGGTGACGCGGACTATCGGGATGGTTCCGTAGCGGAGGCTGTACATCTGGTTCAGCCCGCACGGTTCGTAACGCGAGGGCATCAGGAAGAAATCCGCACCGGCCTCGATGCGGTGGGACAAGCCCTGGTCGAAGCCCACTCGCACCGCGACTTTGGTCGGATGCCGCTCCGCCAGTCGCAAATAAGCCTTTTCGTAAACCGGAGCGCCGTTGCCGAGCAGAACGAATTGCAAGTCCGCCGCGAGCATTTCCTCCAGCGCGCCGAGTTGAATATCAATGCCCTTCTGGTCCGCGAGGCGGGTGATGCTGGCGAAGAGCGGCACGTCCGAGTTGGCCGGCAGTCCGAGTTCGGTTTGCAGGGTCACCTTGTTCGCCGCCTTGCCGGCCAGGCGTTGCGCCGTGAAGGAATGTTCCAGATGCGGGTTGGCCGTGGTGTTCCATTCGTCGTAATCCACGCCATTCAGGATTCCCGTGACCGCGCTGCCGCGCGCGCGCAACGCGGCGTCCAGTCCGCAACCGAACTGCGGCGTCGTGATTTCGCGCGCATAGCGCGGACTGACGGTCGTGATCGCGTCGGCGTAGGCGATGCCGGCTTTGAGGCAGTTCAGATGGCCGTGGAATTCCACCCCATGTGGTGTGAAATAATCCAGCGGCAGGTTCGTCAGGTCGTATTGCGCGCGCGGAAAGATTCCCTGGTAGGCGAGGTTGTGGATGGTGAGGCAGGTGCGCGGTGCGTTCGCCCAGCCGTCGTGCGCGCGCTGGTGTAGAATGAGCGGCGGCACCAAGCCCGCCTGCCAGTCGTGCGCGTGAACCAGTTCGGGCTGCCATGGCAGATAACGCGCAAGCTGCGCCACACACTTGGAGAAGAAAATGAACCGCGCGGCGTTGTCCGCGTAATCGTGGCCGTTCTCCGTGTAAAGCTGCGGACGATCGTAGAACTGCGGCGCGCTGATGAAATAGACCGTCACTCCTTCACCCGGTTCGTCCGTCCACACTTCCGCCTGCACGCGCTCCAGTCCCAGCGGCAGATCGATCCACCAGTCCACTTTTTTGAGCTGTGGGAATTTCTCGCGGATGCCCCGGTAAAGCGGCGTGACCAAGCCGACCTGGTGGCCGGCGCGGCCCAGGAACTTCGCCAGTGCGGCGACCATGTCCGCGAGGCCGCCGCTTTTCGAATACGGGTGGACTTCGCCGCTGGCGAGCAGGATTTTCATTCGTGCAAGGACACGGAAAAAGTCAGGCCCCAGGCTCCAAAGCCGGTGCGCGACATTGAGGATTGGGCGCCGGAATCCGCTCCGCCTTGAGATGCGGTTGCAACGCCGCCGGAATGCTCACGCTGCCGTCGGCCTGCTGGTGCGTCTCGATGAGCGCGACAAACAGCCGCGCCAGCGCCGTGCCACTGCCGTTGAGGATGTGGGGAAATTTGTTTTCGCCGCTCTCGGTCTTGTAGCGGAGACTCATTCGGCGCGCCTGGAAGTCCTCGCAGTTCGAGCAACTCGACACCTCCAGGTAACTCCCCTGCCCCGGCGCCCACACCTCGAGGTCGTAAGTCTTGGCGCTCGCGAACCCCATGTCGCCGGTGCAAAGCTGGATGACGCGGTAATGCAGTCCGAGCAGTTGCAACACCCGCTCCGCGTCCGCCACCAGTTTCTCCAGTTCGTCGTAGCCGCTCTCCGGTTTCACGATCTTGATCAACTCCACCTTGTCGAACTGATGCACGCGAATCATCCCGCGCGTGCCCACGCCCGCCGCGCCCGCCTCCGCGCGAAAGCACGGACTGTAGGCGCAGTAACGGATCGGCAACTGCGCCTCCTTCAGGATTTCCTCCCGGTGAATGTTCGCCACGGGCGCCTCGGCCGTGGGCAGCAGGTAAAGCTTCCCCAGCGATGCCGCGTCCAACCCCTCCTGCACCGCGTAAGCCTGGTCCACGAATTTCGGGAACTGCCCCACCCCCACCATGCAGTCGCGGCCGATAACGTAGGGCGGCGACACCTCGGTGTAACCATGCTCCGTCGTGTGCAACTCCAGCAAAAACTGGATCAGCGCCCGCTCCAGCCGCGCGCCCCAGTTCGTGTAGAGCAGGAACCCGCTCCCCGACAGTTTCGTGCCACGCGCGAAGTCCACCAGCTTGAGCCGTTCACAAATCTCGACATGCGAGGCGGGCTTGAACGCCGGCGACACCTTCGCGCCCCACGTTCGCACCACGGGATTATCCTCCGCGCTCTTGCCGAGCGCCACGCTGGCGTGCGGCAGGTTCGGCAGTCGCAACAGGATTTCCTCCCGCGCCGCCTCCGTCGCGGCCACCAATTTGTCTAGTTCCGTGATGCGCTCGCCGATGTCGCGCGTCTCGGTCTTCTTCGCCTCGGCCTCGGCGGTTTTCTTCTGGCCCATGAGCGCGCCGATCTCCTTGGAGACGGAGTTGCGCTGGGCCTTGAGTTTCTCGACCTCGGCGAGACCCTTGCGCCGCTCCTCGTCCAGCGCGAGCACTTCGGCAATGTGCGCCTCGTCGCCCGCCCCGCGCGCGGCGAGACGTTCGCGGACGAAATCGGCCTGTTCCCGGATGACTTTGATGTCGAGCATGGGCGTGAGTATAGAAACGCCTCCCCATTGAGCAAGTCCGCACCTTCGACACTGGATCCACACGCGAAAT
>JANNEF010000267.1:0-2198 GCA_031378375.1 Verrucomicrobiota bacterium
GCGCAATGCACGAACCTGCTCGTGCCCGTCGCGCTCTCCAGCACGCATGTCGCCATGTCGTCCCTGCGCATCGAGGGCGCATGGATGGTCATCGGCCAGGGCGCGGGTGTCGCCGCCGCCCTGGCGGCGAAACAAAATGTCGCCGTGCAAGAAGTGCCGTATCCAATCCTGCGCGAGCGACTGCTGGCGCAGGGGCAGATGCTCGCACTGCCGAAGACAGCATCCAAAGCAGCGGCGGCGAAAGACGCTGATTTCATCCCCGTGAAATCACTCCCCGGCATCGTGCTCGACGACGCCGAGGCGCAACTCGCGGGGGAGTGGACGCGCTCGGCGAACTTCAAGCCGTGCATCGGCAGCGGGTATGTCGTCAACGGAGCCCAGGATGCCCGCGGCAATGGCAAAGCCTCCGCCACGTTCCGCCTGACGGTGCCAAAGTCCGGCGAATACAAGGTGCTGATGGCCTATTCCGCACACGAGACCCGTGCCAAAAACGTGCCCGTGAGAATTGTGAGCGGCACCCGCGAAACGAAGCTCACCGTGGATCAAACCCGACCCATGCCCGCCGGTGAGCACTTCCAGCTCATCGGCACCGCGGTGCTGGCGGCGGATGTCGAAACCACCATCCAAATCAAAAACACAGACACCACCGGCTTCATCATTCTCGACGCCATGCAGTTGGTTCCGGTCAAATAGCACATCATGATCACACGCCTCGCACTTCGCGGTTGGATTTTCGGTTTATCCTTATTGCCCGCGCTTGCTCAGAATGCCGCCGCCGATTCGCCCCGGCTGGTTCTGGATAAGGACACGGGTATTTCGCTCCGGGAAGGGTTTGATGCGGAGTTGCTTTACGAGGTGCCGAAATCTCAGGGCTCGTGGGTGGCGATGGCGTTTGACCCGAAGGGGCGGCTCATTGTTTCGGATCAGGATGACCAGGGCGCGTTCCGTGTGACGCTGCCGGCCGGGGGCGCGGGGATCAAAGTCGAGAGCTTGCCGGGATTTCCTTATGAGCCGGTGGATTGGGGGAAACGCAAGGTCGGCGGCGCGTATGGCTTTCTCTACGCGTTCGACAGTCTCTACATGGCGAACATGCGGGGCTTCTACCGCATCCGCGACACGGATGGGGACGACCAGTTCGACGAGTTCACGCTGCTGAAAAAACTGGACATGGGCTACGAGCACTCCGCCCACTCCATCATCCCGACCGCCGACGGCAAGGGGTTGTATTTGGTGAGTGGCAATTTCACCAGGGTTCCGAAGGGAACGACTTCCATGCAGCCGCCGGTGTGGCAGGAGGACACGCTTCACCCGGTCATTCCCGACCCGATGGGGCACGCGGTGGGGCTGAAGGCTCCGGGCGGTTGGATTTGCCGGATTTCGCCCGATGGCCAGGACTGGAAAATGATCGCCTCGGGTTTCCGCAACTCCGTGGACATCGCGCTGAACCGCGAGGGCGAGCTGTTCACCTACGACTCCGACATGGAGTTCGATGTCGGCGTCCCGTGGTATCGGCCCACGCGGATCAATCACATCACCAGCGGCGCGGAGTTTGGCTGGCGCGCGAACACCGGTGTGTGGCTCGATTATTTCGCCGACAGCCTCGGCTCGGTGCTCGACACCGGCCCCGGCTCGCCGACGGCCATCAGCTTCGGCCATCACTCGAAGTTTCCGGCGCAGTTTCAGGACAAGCTCTTCATCTGCGATTGGACCTTCGGCACGATTTTCACCGTGGAGATGCAGGAAAGCGGTTCCTCTTACACCGGCACGAAGACGGAGTTTCTGCACGGCAGCCCGCTGAACATCGCGGCGATGCGCTTCGGCCCGGATGGCGCGATGTATTTCGTCACGGGGGGACGCACGACGGCATCGCGGCTTTATCGAATCCGCCACACCGGCGCTCAGACGACGTCGACTCCGAGGACTCTGCTGGCCAACAGCGAGCTGCGCGCGTTGCGTCACTCGTTGGAAAAATTCCACGTTCGCGGCGAAAGCGCGGAAGCGGTGGCGAAGGCCTGGCCGCATCTCGCGCACGCCGACCGCAACATCCGCTACGCCGCCCGCATCGCCGTCGAAAACCAGGACCTCGCGCTCTGGCGTGAAAAGGTCTTCGCGGAGAAAAACCCACGGGCTGCGATTTACGCGGCCATCGCATTGAGCCGACATGGCGACAAGGCGTTGTCCGGGCGGTTGCTCGACAA
>JANNEF010000306.1:0-2699 GCA_031378375.1 Verrucomicrobiota bacterium
CTCCGGGAGGTTCGGTGTGGAGGCGGCGGGTGACGAGGTCCGCCTCACCGCAACGATCTAATTTTGCTCGGGGTCTGGCCATGCCCAAAGGCTATCCCCGCCGCTTAACTTCTACCAGCCAATTAACGTAGTTGGTATTAACGGGTGATTTTGGCAATTCCTCCGAAGAAACAGACGCGTACACGCCAGCGGTCAGGGAGCTGTCGAATGACGGATTTGGAGTGTCGAAGGGTTCTGGTTTTCCATCACCGGCCACTCCCGCCAAACCCGGCTCATCATGGCCTGCGACACCGCCCTTGCTGACCGCGTGATGGCTCTCGCGGCGGGACACGAGCCGTTTGGGGAAAGGCAGAAGGATGAAGTATGAATGATGAAGTTCAGGCGCGTCCGCTTCCTGGCCGTGGTGAAACCCTATTGGCGATAAAGCGCATCATCGAAATGCCCGCCGACACGGTCGAGGACACGGCGGTGGAACTGAGCACAGCCAATGAGTGCCAGCGCATTGAGTAGGCCCACGAGCATGGGCTTATGAGCGCATAACATTTTGACACAGTTCACGGGGACGTTCGCCCTTCCCATCCGTGTCCATCGGCGTGCATCCGTGGTAAAATTCTTTGCGTTACCTTGAGTTCTTTAGGGCAGGCAAATCGGTTTCGCGTATTCGGTGTGCTTCCAGGCTCCGTTTGGGAGAGTTGGAAAGTCCGCTGACCCCGGCCAAGAGAGCCGGGGGCGCGCGATTCTTACGGTGGCCACCGGCAGATCGTTACTACGCGGGCCGGTTTACCCGGATGAGTTGAGCGGCGATCCCCGGCATGGCGGCAACGGCGGCGTGGATTCGACCGGCTTGTCCGGCAAAATCCGGATCGAACGTGCAGACGATGATGCCGGCATGTTGGGGACGCTCCCGGTGGAGGCGGATGAAATGCTTGCGATTGATCGTGAGGACGGCGCGGCCTTCTCCGGTGGCGAAGGCAAGGACTTGCTCATCCGTGACGCGCTGACCGGCCTTGCCGGTTTCTTGAATGGTGAGAGTGTCGTGGCCCAGGCGTCGAAGTTCGAGGACGACGGGCAGCGGGAAATTCTCGTTGGCGTAGAAGCGGGCCATGCTCAGGCGGCTTCGTTCTCGCGGATCTGCTGATCGATTTCGGCGCGATGGGCGCGAACGTAGGCCCAGGCATTGGCCAGGTCTTCGGCGCGCAACGTGGGATAGCAGCGCAGGAGTTCGGCTTCGCTCACGGCACCACGCCGGGCCTGCTCCAAAACCCACACGGGAATGCGCGTGCGCACGATGCAAGGCTCGCCACCGCAAACGCCCGGCACGCTTTCAATGCCGGGAAAGGCGTCGCCCAACTCCCGGGCGGCCCACTGAATCACCTGCGCTTTTTCGGCGGAGGAGAGTTCGGTCAGCAGTTTTTCCACTTCCAACAGTGCGCTCATAATATTTCGTCCGGGGATTAGATTATCCCGTTCCCGCCCCCGGAGCAAACCGGATTTCCGGCGGCGAGGCGCAAAACGGCCGCATCAATTCGGACCAGGTCCAGTCGCCTCTCCCCATCCGTACTACTATTCCGAATAGTTTACGCGGACTGCGCAAACTTTTGGAGCGCGGGCCTCCGGTCCGCTTTAACCCGTTGCTCCGAAATGGATTCCCGCTAAACACGCCAAAAAGCGCGAAAGCAACGCCTTGGAAGGGGAAGTCAACCACGGAAGGTTTTTTCCGGGGCCTGGTGCTTCAACTCCTTCCCTTTTCGCGTCCGTTCGTGTGTTTCGCGGGCACAACTTCGGAAGTCGGGTTTAACCGTCAGTCATCCCACGGGGAAGAATACTGCGTTCGCCGGCTCAACACCCAAGCGGGCCGGAGGCCCGCGCTCCTTTGGTTGCGGCCCTGCCGCGCTGGGTCCATCCGTGGTTAAAATATTTTTCACTTTTTTGTGTACAAGTTTGGAAAACATCCGATTCCTCCAGTGTGAAGATGTCGCATTTGGAATCGCCGGCTCCGTCAGGGGTTGGGGCAACGCGCTCGCAGAGAGTTCGAGGGGGCGCGGGTTCATGGGATCTTCATGGTGCATGGAGCGCGTCGCGAGGCCGGCTGCCGGGGCAGCGGGAGGATGGGTGCGTTTGCCGCGGCGTTGACTCGTGCGCTGAATTTACAAACCGATTAATTACCTATGAATAACCCACAGAGATCCAAGCTCTCGGTGTTTCTAACGGTGATGGATGTCTGCAATCGTCACAACTCCTCCTGGGGTTTCCTGGTGGCGTTTGACGACCTCTTCGGCGGGTTCGCTACCGTGGTCCAAAATATTCAGCGGCTGGGTCAGTTCCAGTCGGTGAATCGCAAGGGCCTGGCGGCGGACAAAAAGCAGTTGCGTCAGACGATGTGCAAAGCGGCGGCGGAAGTCGCCGCGGCCACACGCGTCTGGGCGCTCCAGGTGAAGAACCTGGAGGTGGCGGAACAGGCGAATTGCCCGTTCAGCCGGCTGCTGGCCGGCCGGGACACGGCCAGTGCCGAGTGTTGCCAGAACGTCCATGCGACGGTGACGGCGCACCTGGCGGCGCTGGCCGATCACGGCGTGACGGCGGCGAAGTTGACCGCGTTGCAGCAGAAGATTGACGCTTACAAGGCGTCCATCCACAAGCCGCGCGCGGCCATCGTCTCCGGCAAGACCATCACGGGGCAGTTGGCGGCGGAGTTCGAA
>JANNEF010000337.1:0-21487 GCA_031378375.1 Verrucomicrobiota bacterium
GAAGCTCCCACCAAAGGGGGGTGGCAATTTGCCACCCCCCTTTGCGAACGAGTGTCGCTGGCGACTGCGGAGCAACCCGGAGGGTTGCCAGAAGGTAGCCGGGGGTCGCAGCGCAGCGAAGCCCCCCGGTTGGCCGCCCCATTTGAACAGCACCCTGAAGGGGTGCCAGAATCGTTCGTCCGCAGCGGCGTGAGTTTCTTGCACCCCTCCGGGGTGCGTTCCGTTTTCGTTTCGGTTCCGGGGGTGTCGTCGCGCTCCGCGCTCCTCAACCCCCGGCTACCTTCTTGCACCGCTCTGCGGTGCTTCCCTTTCCAACAGGCTAACAAGCTTGAGACGCGATTGAGCAAAGGGTGCGTACAGATTGTATCTACCCTTTCAGCCCCCCCTCGAATTCGTGTCCATCCGTGGTTAAAAATTTATGAGCGCAGTCAACGAAGCTTTAATCAGAGACATCGTCGGTGAAGTACTGGGCCGCCTCGGTGGCGTGCCGGCCCCGAAAACTTCCGCCCCGGCTCCCGCGCCTGCCGCAAAGGCGGACTGTGGCTGCAATGGCAAGAGCCACGCCGCCACACCCGGAGCACGCGGCAAGTTCGGCGTGTATGCCGACGCCAATGAGGCGTGCGCCGCAGCGCAGGAATCCTTCCTCCAACTCCAGAAGGCTGGCGTCGCTGCGCGCGTGAAAATTGTCGAGATCGTCAAGGCGATGGCGGAGTCCAACGCGGAAGTCTGGGGCAAGCTCGAGCTCGACGAGACGAAGATCGGCCGGCTCGATCACAAGATCGAGAAGCTGAAGATCATCAAGCTCGTCCCCGGCGTCGAGTGGCTCCGGCCCGACGCCCGCAGCGGCGATCACGGCATCACACTGGAGGAATACACGCCCTTTGGTGTCGTGGGCGCGGTCACGCCGAGCACGCATTCCATTCCGACATTAAGCGGCAACATTGTGAACATCTGCGCGGCGGGAAATGCCGTGGTGTTCAACCCGCATCCGAGCGCGGCGCGTTGTGCGGCCGTCGCCGTGCGCGCTTACAACGAAGCGATCTATCGCGAGACCGGCATTGAGAACATCGCGACCATCATCGAGAAGCCCTCGATGGAGAGCTTCGCCGCGATGTGCAAGCACGAGGCTGTGCGCATCCTGCTCGTCACCGGCGGTCCCGGCGTGGTGAAGGCCGCGATGCAGACCGGCAAACGCGCCATCTGCGCCGGCCCTGGCAATCCGCCCGTTTATGTCGATGACACCGCCTGCATGAAACGCGCGGCCAAGGCCATCATTCAGGGAGCGAGCTACGACAACAACCTGCTCTGCATCGGCGAGAAGGAAGTCTTCGCGCTCGAAGGCATCGCGGACAAGTTGATGGAGCAGATGTCGCAGAACGGCGCGGTGAAACTCACCAACGCCCAGCTCGACGCTCTCACCAAGGCCGCGTTCACCATCACACCCGGCCAGGGCGGCGGTTGCGGTCACGCTGCGGTGAACAAGGATTTCATCGGCAAAGATCCCATCGTGCTCGCGAAGGCGGCCGGGATGAGCATTCCTGCCGGCACGCAGCTTCTCTTCGCGGAGACGGACGCGAATCATCCGTTCGTCGTCGAGGAGCAGATGATGCCTTTCCTCCCCATCACGCGCGTGAAGAGTTTGGAAGAAGGCGTCGCCCGCTCGCTCGAAGCCGAGCATGGCTACAAGCACACGAGCATCATTCACTCGCACGATCTGGAAGCATTGACGCAGATGGGCCGCGCGCTGGACACGACGCTCTTCATCAAGAACGGCCCGTGTATGGCCGGTCTGGGACTCGGTGGCGAAGGTTACCTGAGCTTCAGCATCGCCACGCCGACCGGCGAAGGCGTGAGCAATCCGCGCACGTTCACGCGCGTCCGCCGCTGCGTGATGGTGGATAATCTGAGAATTTATTAAATCCGATGGCCGAAACCCGAAATCCGAAAGAAGCCCGAAGGCCGAAACCCGATTGGCGCGCTGTGCTGGATGAAGCGGAGCGCGAGGACTCGGCTTTCTGGACTTGGGGTGACGAACGCGGTGGGGATTCGATGGTCTTGCGTGAGGGAGTGACGCCAAATCCGGCACCTCTGAGGGACTTGATGGAACGGACGGCTAAATTTGGGGAAGCCATCATTCTGTTTGCGAAGAAGATTCCGCACACACCCGAGAATATTCGACTCATCAGCCAGTTGGTCGGCGCTGGAACAAGCGTCGGAGCCAATTATTGTGAGGCTGATGATTCGGTTTCGGGAAAGGACTTTAAGAAGAGCATCGGCACCTGCCGGAAGGAGTCGAAGGAAACGATGTTCTTCCTGCGCATGATTGGAACGGCAGAGGAGGGATTGAGAGATGAGGCCAGAAAGCTTTGGAGAGAGGCGAAGGAGTTGAACCTCATCTTCGGCGCAATCTGGAGGAAATGAGATGAGGAGAGATCCGAAGACCGAAATCCGAGATCCGAAAGAAGGCCGAAGGCCGAAATCCGAAGCGGGCGTTCGGACGCCGTCGGGCTATTCGGCCCTCGGATTTCGGATTTCTTTCGGGCTTCGGATTTCGGATTTCGGATTTGGAGATCTCCCATGCTCCTAGCCCGCGTCGAAGGCAATGTTACCGCTACTCGCAAGCATCCGAGCTTCGAGGGTTGGCGGCTCGTCATCTGCCAGCCGATCGGACAGGACGGCGCGCCGGAAGGTTCGCCGCAAATCGCCATCGACGCGCACGGCGCAGGCATGCATCAGCGCGTGATCATTTCCAGCGACGGCTCGGAAGCGCGCAAGGCGGTCGGCGATTTGAAAAGCCCGGCGCGCTGGCTCGTGGTCGGCATCGTGGATGAGATGTTATGAGAAATCCGAAGCTCGAAATCCGAAATCCGAACGAAGCCCGAAGGCCGAAATCCGAAGTGGACGCTCGAGTGCGGGTTGGCTACTCGGCCCTCGGGTTTCGGATTTCTTTCGGGATTCGGATTTCGGATTTCGGATTTGCACCATGAAGCTCGGCTCCGTCATCGGTCGCGTCACGTTGAGCAAGCTCGTGCCGGAACTGGTCGGCGCTCGCTGGCTCATCGTGTCGCCGTTCACGCGCGAGCATTATCAGAACGGCTCCGAGACTCCGCCCGGCCTGAGCAAGGACCCGAGCCTCGTGGTTTACGACGCCATCGGCGGCGGCGTGGGCCAGACCATCGGCTACATCGAAGGACGCGAGGCGGCGCAGCCGTTCGAGCAGTCGCCGCCCATCGTTGCGATCAACGCGGCGTTGATCGACGAGATTTTCTACAACCCCATGAAGTAAGATGAGAAGTCCGAAGACCGAAATCAGAAATCCGAAAGAAACCCGAAGGCCGAAATCCAAACCGCGCGTTCGAGTTGCGGCGACCATTTCAGGCTTCGGGTTTCGGATTTCATTCGGCCATCGGATTTCGGATTTCGGATTTCGGATTTTAACCTTATGCCTGCTGTCATTACTGCCAAAGAAGTCGAAGAGCTGATCGCCAAGGGTGGCGACCTGAAGAGCCTGCCCGCCGACGCCATCCTGACGCCCAGCGCCAAGGACGCGATTCGCGACTACAACTACGCGCGCCGTGGAAACGCCAGTGCGCCCGCCGTGTCCTCGGCTCCGGCCAAGCCGTTGAACTCGAAGTCGCCGAAAGCCGAACTCGAAGCTTATTTCAACTCACCGGCTGCGCACGCGCTCAAGGAACAGATCTGCGCGATGGGCCATCGCCTCTGGCAGCGCGAATACGTGGACGGCAACGGCGGCAACATGGCGATCCGCGTCGGCGAGGACATCGCGATCTGCACGCCGACGCTCGTGAGCAAAGGTTCGCTGAAGCCGGAAGACATGTGTCTGGTCGATTTTGAAGGCAACCAGTTGCTCGGCACGAAGCGGCGCACCAGCGAGATCCTGATGCACTTGCAGATGATGAAGCGGCAGCCCACTGCGGTGGCGACCTGTCACTGTCATCCACCGTTCTCGACGGCGTTCGCCGTGGTCGGCCAGGCGCCGCCCACCTGCATGCTGCCAGAGTATGAAGTGTTTTGCTCCGTCGGCGTGGCGCCGTATCGCACGCCCGGCTCGGCGGACATGGGCAAGCTCGTCGCGGAGTTGACCGATCAATACAACACCATCCTGATGGCAAATCACGGCGTGGTGACGTGGTCGCACAACAACCTGGAGGAAGCCTACTGGCGGATGGAGATCATCGAGGCGTATTGCCGCACGATCGTGGTGGCCGGCCAGTTGGGCAAGCCGATCCAGACTTTCACCGGGCCGCAGATGAAGGACATCCTGAACATCAAGCAGTCCCTCGGCTTCGTCGATCCGCGCTACGGCATGAAGGAGTGCGAACTCTGCGACACGGGCGACTGGCGTCCGGGCGCGCAATGCGCCGTGCCAGCTCGCGAGGAAGCCACGGTCGGCTACGACGCCGAAGCGGAAGCGGCGGTAAAGGCGATCACAGACCAGATCATGGCGCAGATGAAGTGATTGGAGTCCGCCGAAAAGGCTCCAAGTCGAACCATTTGTTTCCGAACCAGTCGCCAAAATCAACCATACCCGTTTATGGAACAAATTGGCGGTCGTGAGGCATGAAAATCGATCCCCCGGAGCGTTACGAGCGTCTGGAAGCATTGCGGGGTGCTGCGGCCATGGCTGTCGCCCTTGGCCATTCGTTTATGGTGCTGCGAATGTCGGGGGAAAGCGCGGATGCGGCCTTTTGGCTCATGAGGATCTTCAACGGGCATGCTGCGGTGATCATTTTTTTTGTGCTGAGCGGATTCGTTTTGGGTTTGTCGTTGCGGCGGGACACTGACCCGTTCTGGCGCAAGTGGGTCTGCTTTTCCATCCGGCGCATCTGGCGTATCTGGCCTGCGTATGCAGTTTCCGGATTTCTGATTTGGACTGTTCTCGTAATCTTTCATTCTCCTCACGCCTTTGACACGGCCAGCGATTGGTTCAATGACTTCCATCGACAAAGGCCCGGCTGGTCGAGTCTGGCAACGAACACATTTTTTATGGACGTCGCGGTCAATCCTGTTACCTGGACCCTGACGATTGAAATCGTCTGTTCACTGTTGCTGCCATTTCTTCATTGGATAACGGAACGGTGGGCGAAGTTCGGCGTGGCATTGGTGGTCTTGGTGACCGTCGGCCTGGAGATAGGAATCAGGCCCGAGTTTCGTGGGACGATGGCATGGTATTCCTACCTCTGGCTGTTCTATTGTGGCTATCTGGTTTCCGGTCCGGCAGCCGCGTTCTTCGATCGTCTAAATCATCAAGTCAGGCTTGCTGCGAGCTTGTCCATTGTCGCGCTGATCGTGTTGTTGATGGCGCAATCGTTGTTCGGGACGGGCCGCCTCCGGAATCTGGTGGAAGGTGTGTCAGCAGTGTGGCTGATTGCCGCCATCGCGCGGCAAAAATCCTGGAGGGCTCTCAAAATTCTAGACTGGCCCATCGCGCGATTTTATGGACGGATCTCCTACAGTTTCTATCTCTGGCACCTGCCGGTTCTGCTGCTATTCGCCCGGTATTCGCTCTCCAAATGGAGTTCGCCAATGGCCGCACAACCGTTGCTCGCATGTGCCCTTTTGAGCGTGTCGTCCGTGGCATGTTGCACAGCCATCACCTTTCTATCGTATCGCTTTGTCGAACTCCCGTTCATTGCCTTTTCCAAAGCCATCTGCAAGCAAGTGCGTGTTTAAGAAGATGATTTTTTCAGTCCATGGAAAACGGACCGGTGAATAAGCACGGACTTTCAAGATGCGCCGGGCGGGTTACGGCTCGAATGAGTTGCCACAGTCCTTGCCCGCACTAAGATGGGAAACCGTGAAGCCGCCTCGGGTGATCAAATTGCTGAAGGCACCTGCGGCAGCTTAAACGGCTTGTTCGACTCGCGGAAAAACCGGGCCTTTACCTTCCGGTTTCATCCCGCGCGTTATCGCGGCGGATGTGGACTTCGTCAGCCTGCAGCTTTATCCGGAAAAGGGGAAGGTGACTGAGGCGCTGGCAACGCTGCGGGACTTCACAGTGGGCAAGCCGGTGCTGATCGATGAGCCTTTCCCGTTGCACTGTTCAGTCGCGGAGTTTGGTGAATTTGTCTGCCAGTCAGGCGAAGTGGCGAACGGGTGGCTCGGGTTCTACTGGGGCCGGACGCCAGCGGAATGCAGAGCGCCGGACGAAATCGCGGATGCGATGACGCTCGGCTGGTTGGAATTCTTCCGGCACCAGGCTGGTTCCGTGGCCAGTTTCAGGATGCTGGATCGGTGAGCAAAGATTTTTACAAATACTTGTTGCAACGAAGAAGCCCCCCGCTATGATTCGCGCTCTCGTTTCCCCGACAGGGCGACGGGCAGCTTTGCCGCAGGCCGATAACTGATCCCCGGCGGGGACAGGAATGATGGTCTGCCGCTCCAAGCAAGTTGCTGACTTGGGAAAACTTTGATTTTTATGCCAGTTAAAGCATTTAGACCGCTTACGCCGTCAACGCGATACATTACGATCGCGGACTTCAGTGACATTACGAAGTCCAAGCCGGAGAAGAGCCTGGTGTTCACCCGCAAGAAGACCGGCGGGCGCAATTGCTACGGGCGCGTCACCAGCCGCGGCATCGGCCAGGGCCACAAGCAGAAAATCCGCAATGTGGATTTCAAGCGCAACAAGCACGGGATTGAAGCGACCGTAACGGCTATCGAATACGACCCGCGCCGTACGGCGCGTCTGGCTCTTTTGCAATACGCGGACGGCGAGAAGCGCTACATCATTGCCCCGGTGGATTTGAAGGTCGGCGCCAAGTTGATGAGTGGTGCCGTGGCACCTCCGGAAATTGGAAACAGCCTGCCTTTGAAAACTATTCCGGTCGGCTTGGCTATCCATAACATCGAAATGACTCCGGGCCGGGGAGGCCAGATGGTTCGCACGGCGGGCGGCGCGGCCACTTTGATGTCACGCGACGAGGGTTACGCGCAGATTCGCCTGCCATCGGGTGAAATCCGCAAGGTTCATGAGTCGTGCTTCGCGACCATCGGCCAGGTCGGCAACACTGAACATGAGAATGTAGTCTTGGGCAAAGCCGGACGCTCGCGGCATCGCGGCATCCGTCCGCTCAGTCGCGCCGTGGCCAAAAACCCGGTGGACCATCCAATGGGCGGGGGTGCCGGCAAGACTTCCGGTGGCGGCCATCCGGTGACCCCGTGGGGTGTCATCACCAAGGGTTACAAGACCCGCCTGCGAAGGAAACGCTCGAACCGGTTTATCGTCGTGCGCCGCGACGGCCGGCCGATGAAGCGCAAATAGGAATTTATGGGACGCTCGATAAAAAAAGGCCCGTTTGTGGACGGGCATTTGTTGGAAAAGATCACGAAGGCCAAAGAGGCCAAGTCCAAGACGCCGATCAAGACCTGGTCGCGTCGGTCGGTGATCACGCCGGACTTTGTCGGCCTGACTTTCACTGTGCATAGCGGGAAGGTGTTCAACCCTGTGTTCGTCACCGAGAACATGGTGGGCCACCGGTTGGGCGAATTTTCACTGACGCGCACGTTCAAGAAACACGGCGCACACACGGCCAAGGCCGAGGCCAAGTAGTTTAGTTTTATGCAAGTCCAAGCCATCACGAAAAACGTCCGTATGTCCGCGCAGAAAATGCGCGAGATGGTGCGGCAGATACAGGGCCTCTCGGTGCTACAGGCACAGGCGGTCCTGGCGGTGGTGCCGCGCAAATCGGCCCGCGTGGTCGCCAAGACGCTCAAGTCGGCCATCGCCAACGCGGAAAACAACAACGGGTTGAAGGCGGAAAACTTGCATGTCAGTTCCGCTGTCGCCGGCACGGCGACGAGCTTTAAGCGGTTCACCCCCAAGGCGCGCGGTTCGGCCGGCCCGATCATCAAGCGCAGTTGCCACGTCAAGATTGTGGTGTCCGACGAATAATTGTTTATGGGACAAAAGACTAATCCGATTGGATTTCGGCTGGCTGTGACCAAGGACTGGCGTTCAAAGTGGTACGCCGGCAAGAAGGATTTCGGCAAACTGCTCGAAGAAGACCGGCAAATCCGCGACGTGCTCAAGAAGAAGCTGGAATCGGCGTCCGTGCCGCGAATCTTGATCGAACGCGCGGCGACGCGTTGCCGCATTACCATCCTGACCGCCCGTCCCGGTGTTGTGATCGGCCGGAAGGGTGCGGAAATTGACAAGCTCAAGGAGGAGTTGAGCAAGCTGACCGGCAAAGAGATTTACGTGGACATTCTCGAAATTAAGCAGCCGGAAACTGACGCGCAGCTCGTGGCGGAGAACGTCGCGCTGCAACTCGAGCGCCGCGTGTCCTTCCGTCGGGCGATGAAGAAGGCGATTCAAACCGCGATGGATTTCGGCGCTGAGGGAATCAAGCTGAGATGCGCGGGACGGCTGGGCGGCGCGGAACTGGCGCGCACGGAGCAGTATCATCAGGGCCGCGTCCCGTTGCACACGTTGCGCGCCGAGATTGATTATGGATTCGCCGAGGCCAAGACGGTTTATGGCAAACTCGGCATCAAGTGCTGGATTTGCAAAGGCGACCGCAAGCCCGAGAAGGCGGCCAAGCCGGAGATCGCTCCCATCGGAAACTGAACTTGTAGCGAGAGGATTTTTTTATGTCATTGATGCCCGATAGAGTGAAGTACCGCAAAATGCACCGCGGCAGTCGTGCCGGGATCGCGTCGCGTGGTGCAACGGTGGCCTTTGGCGAGTATGGGTTGCAGGCGCTGGAGCGGTGTTGGATGGACACCAAACAGATCGAGGCGGCGCGCGTGGCGATCTCGCGTCACATGAAGCGGCGCGGCAAGATGTGGATTCGGATTTTTCCACAGAAATCCTACACCAAGAAGCCGCTCGAAACGCGCATGGGCAAGGGAAAAGGGCCGCTCGAATCGTGGGTGGCCGTCATCCGCCCTGCGAACGTTCTCTTTGAAGTGGACGGGGTGACCGAAGCAATTGCACGCGAGTCATTGCGGCTGGCGGCGACGAAGTTGCCGATCAAGACCAAGTTCATTTCGCGCCACCGCCACGGATAAGCCGGAGTTGAATTTATGAAAATGTTGGAACTTAAAGACATGACGGCGGTCGAGTTGCAGGCCAAGGGCCGGGACTTGCGCCAGGAAATGTTCAACCTGCGACTGCAACAGGCCAGCAGCCAGCTCGAAAAGCCGGCCCGGCTGCGCACGTTGCGCCGGGACATCGCCCGC
The DNA here is from genome assembly GCA_031378375.1 of Verrucomicrobiota bacterium. GTDB lineage: Bacteria > Verrucomicrobiota > Verrucomicrobiia > Limisphaerales > JANNEF01 > JANNEF01. Next base: position 9,205 of record JANNEF010000337.1, read on the forward strand.
ATTGAGACGCAAATTTCCGCGCTGCGCAATAAAGCCGCTTGATTCGATTATGACTGAAACCAGCACAGCCTCCACCCCCGCCACGACTGCCGTATCGGCGCGCGGTCACCGGAAGGAACGCGTCGGCGAAGTCCTGTCCGCCAAGATGGCCAAGACCATCGTCGTGCGCGTCGAACGCCGTTTTCCGCACCCCGTGTTCAAGAAGGTCGTTACTCAATACAACAAGTTTTACGCGCACGACGAGAAAGGCGAAGCCAAGCCGGGAGATCGCGTTCGCATCCAGGAGACCCGTCCGCTTTCCAAGACCAAACGCTGGCGCCTTGTGGAGATCGTTGACCGCAATGCTGACGCGGCTGTGACTGTCGGCTGATTTTTGAATTTATGCTGCAAATCCGCTCCATTTTAGACGTGGCCGACAACTCCGGCGCCAAGCGTGCGGCGACCATCGGCGTGCTTCACCGGCCTGACAAGCGTTACGCGGTCGTCGGGGACGTGATCAAGGCGCACATCAAGGAAGCCGCGCCGGACGGCACGGTTAAAAAGGGCGACGTGGTTGAAGCTGTCATCGTGCGGACACGCCAGCCGATTCGCCGCAGCGACGGGTCGTATCTGCGGTTCGATTCGAACGCGATTGTCATCATCGACAAGGAAAACAACCCGCGCGGGACGCGCATCTTCGGCCCCGTCGCGCGCGAACTACGCGACAAAAAGTTCATGAAGATCATTTCCCTCGCGCCGGAAGTTATTTGAAGGTTATGCAGAAATTTCACGTTAAGAAAAACGACCTTGTCGTGGTCATCAGTGGAACGGAAAAGGGCAAGCGCGGGCGGATCATTGAAGTGTTGCGCGCCAAGCAGCGCGTCATTGTCGAAGGTGCCAAGATGATCAAACGTCACACGCGCAAGAATCAGACCCATCCGCAAGGTGCCATCGTCGAGCGGGAAGGCACGGTGCATATCTCCAATGTGATGCTGGCCGACCAGTATGACGCGCGCCGGGCCAAACGTGGCTTGACCGCTCCCGTCGAGGTTTGAGAACGGCCTGACCAATCATTAACACGCTCCGGCAACGTCCTGGAAACAGCGAAACATGAAACCGAGACTTTACGAAAAATACGTCAGCGAAGTTCGCCCTGCCCTCGTTCAAAAACGGGGTTACAAGAATGTCCATCAGGTGCCGCGCATGGAAAAGATCGTGGTAAACATGGGCGTTAGTGCCTCCTTGGAAAAGGGGGCTGTGGAAGATGCGGTGAAGGATCTGGCGATGATCACCGGACGCAAGCCCGTGATCAGCAAGTCCCGTCACAGCATCGCCAATTTCAAGCTGCGGGAGGGCCAGCCGATTGGCTGCCGTGTCACGTTGCGCCGAGAAGTAATGTACGAATTTTTTGACCGGCTAGTGGCGACGACGCTGCCTCGTATCCGTGATTTCCGCGGGGTTTCACCGCGCTCGTTCGACGGACGGGGTAATTACACGATGGGCATCTCCGATCAGACGGTTTTCCCTGAAATCGAACTGGACAAAATTAAACGGCAGCAAGGCATGGACATCACCATCGTTACTTCAGCTCCGACGGACGCCGAGGCATTGGAGCTGTTGAAGGCAATGGGCATGCCGTTCGCCGAGAAATAACTTTTTAATTATGGCAAAGACATCCTGGATCGAAAGAAACAATCGCAAGCGGGAGACCGTGAAGAAATACGCCGCGATCCGCGCGGAACTCAAAAAGAAAAAGGACTACGCAGGTCTCTCCAAGCTGCCCAAGGATGCCAGTCCGGTACGGGTGGTGAATCGCTGCGCGATGAGCGGCCGGCGGCACGGCTACCTGCGCAAGTTCGCCTGCTCCCGCATGACGTTTCGCGAGGCGGCGATCAATGGATTGATTCCCGGTGTGACCAAGGCCAGTTGGTAATCACGTGGTGATTTTATGACCGACCCAATTTCAGACATGCTGACGCGGATACGCAATGCCCAGCGGGCGATGCTGCCGGCGATCGAACTGCCGCACTCCAAGATGAAGGAGAGCATCGCCAATATCCTCAAGCGCGAGGGTTACATCACCGACTGGGGGGCGGAAGGCAAGGTGCCCCGCAAACTCAAACTCAAACTGAAGTACGAAGGCCGCAAGAGCGTAATCGAGGGTCTGCGCCGTGTCAGTTCGCCGGGTCTCCGCCGGTATGTCGGCTCGACGGACATTCCCCGAGTGCGGGGCGGATTGGGTATCTCGATTGTGTCCACGTCGCAAGGCGTGATGAGCGGCAATCAGGCCCGCAAACAAAAACTCGGCGGCGAACTGCTCTGTTACGTGTGGTAGTCGCGGTCGTTATTGCAACCTTTTGACTCGTTTTAATTTTTAACCAACTACGCCATGTCACGCATAGGAAAACAGCCGGTCCCCATCCCCGCCAAAGTGAAGGTGGATGTCAAAGGCCAGAAGATTCACGTCGAAGGCCCGAAGGGGAAACTCGATTTTGAACTGCCATCCCGCACCGGGGTGAAGGTGGACGGCACGAACCTTTTGGTCAGCCGCCAGGGTGATGATGCAGCTTCCCGCGCGTTGCATGGACTGAGCCGCGCCATTTTGAACAACATGGTCAAAGGTGTGAGCGAGGGTTTCGTCAAAAAGTTGGAAATCCAGGGCGTCGGCTTCAAAGCGTCGGTTCAGGGGAAGATCGTTAATCTGAGTCTCGGCTATTCACATCCGATCACTTACGACATTCCCGACCAGATTAAGGTGACGGTGGAGGAAAACACCAAGCTCACCATCGAGGGACCGGACAAGCAGGTGGTCGGGCAGGTCGCGGCGGAAATCCGCAGCTATTACCCGCCGGAGCCATACAAGGGCAAAGGCGTGCGCTACTCCGATGAACGCGTCGAGCGCAAGGAAGGCAAGACCGTCCAATAACACCCATTTGACCACGGCCCAATCCGTGGTCCGAAAAACATGCGAACCCAACAAAAACAGAAACTGCGGCAATTGCGCAAATGGCGCATCCGCAAAAAAGTCGCCGGAACCAAACAACGCCCACGGATGTGCGTGTGCTTCTCCAACGAGAACATTTACGTGCAGTTCATTGATGACGCAGCGGGCGTCACCGTGGTTTCCACCTCCACCCTGGCCAAGACTGTCGCTGACCGCGACCAACTAGCGGCGAATGTCATTGGTGCCAAGCGCATCGGGACGCTCGCGGCGGAAGCGGCCAAGGGTAAGGGCATCACGGAAGTTGTCTTCGACCGCAACGGCATGAGGTATCACGGCAAGGTTAAAGCGCTCGCGGACGCGGCGCGCGAAGCAGGTCTTAAATTTTAGTTTATCTAGGAGAACATACTGTGGCAGAACCAAGCAAAACCAGTTTCGGTGGCGGCGGGGGACGTTTCGGCGGCCGGGGATCCGGGCGCGGTGGCCCGAGACGCGGTCGTGGTGCCACGCCCGAAGGCGGTTCAGAAAGTGGCGGTGATGAGTCCGGCGGTGTGGAATTGTCAGAAAAAGTTGTTTTCATCAACCGCTCCTCGAAAGTCGTGAAAGGCGGACGCCGCTTCAGTTTTAGCGCACTTATTGTCGTGGGTGACAAGCAAGGCCGCGTTGGGGTCGGTTTGGGAAAGGCCGGTGAAGTTGCTGACGCCATCCGCAAGGGCGGCGATTCCGCCCGCTCGCAAATGGTAGCCATCGCGTTGCAGGAAAACACCATTCCACACGAGATCATCTCCCGCTACTGCGGTGCCCACATACTCCTTCGTCCGGCGTCGCCGGGCACCGGCGTCATTGCAGGCAAGACGGTGCGCGCAGTGCTTGAAGCCGTCGGGATCAAAGACATTCTTAGCAAATCACTCGGCTCGAAAAACCCGGCGAACGTGGTGAAGGCCACACTGGGCGCGTTGCAACAACTGCGCTTGCGCGCCGACATCTACCGCAGCCGCGGATTGGAAATCAAACAGCCGGCTAAACCGGTCGAGGCAGTCCCGGCCCAAGTGACGCTTCCAGCTTAATTTTATGCGACTACATGATCTTAAACCCCGTCCTGGCGCCAAGCACCGTCGCAAGCGCCTGGGGCAGGGCGAATCCAGCGGCCACGGCAAGACCAGCGGGCGGGGCGGCAAAGGCCAGACCGCGCGTTCCGGGAGTTCGATTCGCATCGGCTTTGAAGGTGGTCAGATGCCGCTCATCCGGCGAATCCCCAAGCGTGGTTTTAACAATGCGCGGCACGCGACCGTTTATATTCCGGTGAACTTGGAGTCATTGAACCAGTTCGACAACGGTGCGCGAGTGGATGAAGCCATCTTGCGCGAGTGCGGCGCCGCCAATGGACGCGGTGCCGGCATCAAGATTTTGGGCGGCGGAGAGTTGGCCAAGAAGTTGACCGTGGTCGCGCACGCCTTCAGCGCCTCGGCCAGGACGAAAATCGAAAGCAAGGGCGGCACTTGCGAAGTCGTCACGGCCAAGAAGGCGGAACTCGCGAAACAGTAATCACGCCTTAACTTCAGCGCCATTTACCCATTGCCATGCTAGCCGCCATTTTCAACACGTTTGCCAACTGCTTTAAAATTCCGGAACTGAAGTCGCGCATACTCTACACGCTGATCGTGTTGGGCATTTGCCGGGTGGTCGCGATGATTCCCATTCCCGGCTTGGATGGCGCACTGTTGGCCGACTTTTTTCAGAAAGCCGCATCCTCTCAGGACGGTGGCGGACTGCTGGGGATGTACAGCATGTTCACCGGCGGTGCCTTGGAACGTTGCGCCGTGGGGGCGCTGGGCATCATGCCCTACATCAGTGCGACCATCATCCTGCAACTGTTGACTGCAGTCGTCCCGCGATTGAGCAAGCTGGCCCGCGAAGAAGGTGGTCGCACCAAAATCGTGCAGTACGGACGCTACCTGACGGTGATACTTTGCCTGGGGCAGGGGTTGGTGATGGCCATTGGCTGGGAAAACCCGGACAAGATTTTCAATGCGAACATCGGCAAACTGGTTCTTTACGATGCAGATTTCATCTGGTGGTACCGATTCCAGACGATGATCATTCTCACCACGGGAACCCTTCTCGTCATGTGGTTTGGCGAGCAGATCACCGAACGTGGCATTGGCAACGGCATTTCGCTGGTCATCAGCGTTGGGATCCTGGCGCGACTGCCGCAGGCGGGGCGTTCGTTGCTGGATATGTTCCTGCCGGGGCGCGGTCTTGATGCGCAGTTCAACCTGCTTCACGCGCTGGCGATGCTGTGCCTCTTATGTGGCGTAATCGCCGGGGTGATTGCTGTAACGCAGGCCCAGCGCAAAGTCGCTGTTCAATACGCGCAACGCGCGGTCGGTCGCAAAGTGGTGCAGGGCGGCACATCCTTCATGCCGTTGCGGGTAAACTACGCGGGTGTCATGCCCATCATCTTCGCGCAGGCCATCCTGATGTTTCCGGAAAAGATTTTTTCATTCATTGGCGGTTCATATTCTGAACTCGGATTCCTTCAGAAGTTTGCCAACTCGCATTTGCGCGAGGGAGACGCCGTTTACATGATTTTATACGGCCTGATGATTCTATTCTTCTCCTATTTTTGGGTGGCCACTCAATTCAACGAAATCCAGATCGCTGACGACCTGAAGAAGTATGGCGGCTACATTCCGGGTGTGCGGCCCGGTCAGGCCACCAGTTCTTACCTGCACAATGCCATGAGCCGGATCACCTTGGCGGGCGCGGTTTTCCTCACGATCATCGCGGTGATTCCGATCTTTCTTTACAGCGGCATGAACGTGCCCTACGCGGTGGCCACCTTTTTTGGAGGCACAAGTATGTTGATTCTCGTGGGCGTAATGCTCGACACGATGCGTCAGATGGAATCGCATTTGTTAATGCGCCATTACGACGGATTTCTCAAGAAGGGGCGTCTCCGGGGCCGGTTCTAGGGGTCACGGCGGCGAAAGTTTGAGCAAAATGATCATTCTGAAGAGCGAACGAGATCTGGACGCGATGCGGCCGGCTTGCGCCGTCGCGCGGTTGGTGTTGGACGAAGTCTCCGACCGCATACAGCCGGGTATGACCACGCTGGAGATTGATCGTTACGCTGCCGAAAGAATCAAGCACTACGGGGCACGCAGCGCATTCCTCGGTTATCGCAAGTTTCCCTGCCAGCTGTGCATTTCGGTGAATGAGCAGGTTGTTCATGGTTTAGCCACCGGACGGCGCGTCGAATTCGGTGACATCATCAGCCTGGACGTCGGGGTGGTTTACAACGGCTTTATCGGCGACACCGCCCGGACGGTGGCAGTGGGTGGTTGCAGCGTGGAAGCACAACGACTGATGGACGTGACTGATCAGGCACTCTACGAAGGCATCGCTCAAGCGGTGCCGGGTAATCGAGTTGTGGATATTTCGCGCTCGATTCAAAAATACGTTGAAAGCCACGGTTACAGCGTGGTGCGGGAATTCGTCGGCCACGGCGTTGGTCGCACCATGCACGAAGAACCACAGGTGCCGAATTTTGTGGATGGCAAGTCCACCTCGAAACTGCGTCCAGGCATGACCATCGCCATTGAGCCGATGGTGAATGCCGGCGGGCCGACTGTAAAAATCTTGAATGATGGCTGGACAGTGGTGACCAAAGATGGTCAACTCTCGGCTCATTTTGAACACACCGTGCTGATAACGGAATCGGAACCGGAGATCCTGACGTGCCCGGCGATGCTATCGAAATCGAAGGCTCGATAGTGGAAGCACTGCCGAACACGATGTTTCGCGTCCAGCTTTCCAATGGGCACCGGCTTCTGGCGCATCTGCGCCGGGAATTGCGGGACGGGTCCAACGAAATGCCGGTTGCCGGCGGCAGAGTGACCGTGATGCTGTCGCCGTATGACATGTCCCGGGGACGCATAACCACCGTCCACGGCACGGTCGCTCAACAACAGATTTAATATGAAAGTTCGCGCATCAGTCAAAAAGCTTTGCGAAAACTGCAAAGTCATCAAACGCCGCGGCGTCATTCGTGTCATTTGCACGAACCGCCGCCACAAACAACGACAGGGTTAAGACAACGTCAAAGTATGGCACGCATCATCGGAGTTGAAGTTCCGCCCAACAAGCGCATTGATATTGCGCTCCGCTACATCTACGGCATCGGTCCGGTCAACGCCAAGGTCATCCTGACCAAGGCACAGATTGATCCCGCCATCCGGGCCAAGGATCTCACCGAGGCGCAGCTTTCGCAGATTGTTCACGCCATTCAAGATGGCAAGTACGTCATCGAAGGCGACCTTCGTCGCGAACTGGGGTTGAACTTGAAGCGTCTTCAAAGCATCAAGTGCTACCGTGGCGTTCGGCACCAACGTGGCCTGCCCGTGCGCGGCCAGCGCACTTCGACCAACGCCCGTACGCGCAAAGGTCCGCGCAAAACCGTCGGCGTGCAGCGCAATCCCAACGCCAAGACCGGCATCCATTAACCGCTTATGCCCGACGAAACCAAGAAACCTGCCGCCTCGAAAAAGGAGGGCAAACCCGAACGCGCCCCCGGCGACAAACCCGCCAAGCCAGCCAAGGCGGCCAAGTCCGCCGCTGAATCGCCTGCCGGCAAACCAGGTGAACCCGGCGACGCGGCCAAGCCCGCTGCTGCCGCTGGCCCTGCCGTTCCCACTGCCGCCGTGGCTGCGCCCACCGCTGCGGAACTGCTCGCCGAGGATCCTAATGCGAAAAAGATCATCAAGGCGAAGCACGCAAAGAACGTTGTCAGCGGCATCGCCAACATTCTCGCCACCTTCAACAACACGCTCGTGAGTATCACCGACATGCACGGCAACCTCCTCGGTTGGTCGAGCGCGGGTCGCGTGGGCTTCAAAGGCTCGCGGAAGAGTACGGCGTTTGCCGCGCAGCAGGTCGCGCAAGATGCCGCCCGCCAGGCGATGTCGCACGGGATGCGCGAAGTCGAGGTTCGCGTCAAAGGCCCCGGTTCCGGCCGTGAATCCGCCATTCGCGCCCTTCAGGGCATCGGACTGGAAATTTCCACCATCAAGGATGTCACGCCGATCCCTCACAACGGCTGTCGCCCCCGCAAAAAACGCCGCGTGTAGGTTCACGCATTACGCTTTACCCATTATGGCTCGTTACACTGGTCCTCGCGTTCGCATCAGCCGCCGCTTCGGCGTGCCCATTTTCGGCCCGTCAAAATATCTGGAACGCCGCAACTACGGCCCCGGCGTCCACGGCCCCAAGTCCGGCCGCCGCAAACACACTGAGTACGGCCTCGGTCTGATCGAGAAGCAGAAGCTCCGATACTACTACGGCTTGATGGAACGCCAGTTTCGCGGCGTTTACGAAAAAGCACTTCGCCGCCGTGGTGTTACCGGCGAGCAAATGTTGCAGATTCTGGAGACGCGTCTCGACAATGTGGTCTTTCACCTTGGCTTTGGCAGCACCCGCGCCGCCGCGCGGCAGATGGTGGGTCACGGTCACATCAAGGTGAACGGACGTAAAGTGAATATTCCTTCCTACGCGCTCAAAGTGAATGACACCATTGAGGTGAAGGAGAACAGCGTGTCCCGCCAGTTGGCGACCAAAGGCATGGAGATTTCGACCAGTCGCGCCGTGCCCGAATGGCTTACGCTGAACAAGGAAGCATTTAAGGGCAACGTCATGCGCATTCCAACGCGCGACGAGATTCAGCCCATCGCCAACGAACAGGCCGTCGTCGAATTTTATTCCCGCTAACTAAAACCCGCCCTCCTCACCGAGGGCACAACGCAATTACACGGGCCGGTTCGGCTGCGGGAATAACCCCGGGCCGGCCAGATTAAAATTGCCGGAAAGAACACCATGCCAGTACGTCTAGGACGATTCGAAATGCCCAAGCGGTTGCTCAAGGAAGACGCGACCGCGACTGAAACCTACGCCAAGTTTGTCGCCGACCCGTTTGAAACGGGCTATGGCCACACCATCGGCAACTCGCTGCGCCGCGTGCTCCTCAGTTCGCTGGAAGGCGCGGCCATCACCTCCGTGAAGATTGACGGGGCGATGCATGAATTCACCACCGTGGACGGTGCCGTCGAGGATGTCACCGATATCGTGCTGAACCTGAAGAAAATTCTTTTTAAGGCCCATTCGCGCGAAGCGCAGACACTTCTCCTCTCGGTGAACAAGGAAGGCGAAGTCACTGCTGGCGACATCCAGCTCAATCAGAACGTCGATCTGGTGAATCCCAAGCAGGTCATCTGCACTCTCGACAAGAAGAAAAAACTGGAGATGGAACTGGAGGTCAAGGTCGGTCGCGGATTCTGTCCCGGCGACGAAAACAAGAAGCCCGACCAGGCCATTGGCGTCATCGCCATTGATTCGCTTTTCTCGCCCGTGACGCGCGTGCGCTATGCCGTTGAGAGCGCCCGCGTCGGCCAGCGCACCGACTACGACCGTTTGATTCTGGAAGTTTGGACCGACGGACGCATCAGCCCCGACGACGCGCTCACCCAGGCCAGCGCCATCCTGCAACATCACCTCGACGTGTTCGTCGGCTACGACAAGAACGCCGTGGAGTTCGAGGAAGTCGCCGACAAGCAGGACGACGAGAAGTCGCGGATGAGGAAGATTCTCAACATGAGCGTCAACGAAATCGAGTTGAGTGTTCGGGCGGCCAACTGCCTCAACAACGCGAACATCACCACGGTCGGTCAATTGGCGATGAAATCCGAAGCCGAGATGCTCAAGTACCGCAACTTCGGTAAAAAATCGCTCAACGAAATCAAAGACAAACTTTCCGCCCTTGGCCTCACCCTTGGCATGAACATCGAAGCCGAATTGCTCGAAGCGCCCAAGGAAGAAGCTCCCAAGGCGGCGATGGAGTAATCCTATGCGACACCTGAAACGAACCGCCAAACTGGGCCGTACCGGCACGCATCGCAATGCGATGCTGGCCAACTTGGTTTGCAGCCTGATCAAAGAGAAACGCATCACCACCACGCTGGCCAAGGCCAAGGCCGCGCGCCCCGTGGCCGAAAAAATGGTTACTCTCGGCAAGAGCGGCACCCAGCACGATCGCCGTCTGGCCGTCGCCCGCCTGCGTCAGGAAGACGCGGCCAAGATCCTCTTCAAGGATATCGCGCCTGTGTTCAAGGATCGCAAAGGTGGCTACACCCGCATCATCCGTTTGAACCAGCGTCAGGGGGACGCCGCGCAGCTCGCAATTCTGGAATGGGTCGAACTGCCCGTCGAAGCCGCGCCCGAACCCGCCAAACCGGCGCCTGCCACCGCGACTGCCGGAGCTGCGTCGTAAGCGCGAACCCTGTTTTCCACACACCGGCCCGTTCGCAAGAACGGGCCTTTTTGTTGGCGGGGGAAATATGTCTTGGCGCATGGCGCGAATCCGTGTAGGCAATGCGCGCATCGCATGAAAAACAAAGCCTCACCCGCCGCCGTTGAGTCCGCCGTCTCCACGCCTGACCTTGGCGGGCCTTGGTGGCGGCTGTTATCCCGCCATCACTGGTTTGTTTTCACGGTGGCTTGTCTGGCGTGGCTCTTCGACTGTCTTGACCAGCAGCTTTTCATCATTGCGCGCAACCCTGCCATCTCGGCGCTACTGCCGCCGGGAACCGCCTCCGATGTGTTGAAACAATGGGGCGGTTATTCGACCGCTATCTTCGTCGCCGGCTGGGCTACGGGCGGCCTGATCTTCGGCGCGGTCGGCGACCGCATCGGGCGCGCACGGACGCTTGCCCTCACCGTGCTCATCTATTCGGTTTGCACGGGTCTCTCCGCAGCCTCGCGCAACGTGTATGATTTTGCCATCTACCGCTTCATCACCGGGCTGGGTGTCGGCGGCGTGTTCGGACTCTCGGTCGCGCTCGTGGCGGATTCCCTTCCTGACCGCGCTCGACCGCACGCACTGGGCCTGTTGCAAGCGCTTTCCGCCGTCGGCAATGTCACCGCCGGCGCCATCGCCATCCTCATCGGTTACTTGGAGACGACGAGCATCAAGCCGGGCAGTTCGTGGCGTTACATGTTTCTCATCGGTTCGCTGCCGGCGTTCTTGTGTGTGTTCATCCAGCTTCGCCTCAAAGAACCGGAGAAGTGGGTTAAGGCTCGTGAAGCCGGACGGGTGACGGGCGTCCGGTTCGGTTCCTACGCTTCGCTCTTCGGCGAAGCACGGTGGCGCAAGCCCGCGCTGCTGGGAATGTTGCTCTGCATCTCGGGCGTCGTTGGCCTGTGGGGCGTCGGCTTTTTCAGTCCGGAACTCGTCGGCGACGTGATCGGCAAGCACCTCAAGGAACAGAGTATCCCGCCGGAAAAAATGGCCGGCACGCGCCTGATGTGGACCGGCATCAACATGATCATGCAGAACCTCGGCGCGTTCCTCGGCATGATGACCTTCACCAAGCTCGCCAGTCATTACGGGCGCAAACCCATTTTCGCCATCTTCTTTGTGGCGGCGTTCCTGAGCACGGCGGCGACCTTCAAGTTTCTGAGCCAGCCTTGGCATATCTTCACGCTCATTCCGCTAATGGGCTTCTGCCAGCTTGCCCTCTTCGCGGGTTTCGCGATTTATTTGCCGGAACTTTTTCCCACCCGGCTGCGCAGCACTGGCACGAGCTTCTGTTACAACGTCGGACGCTTCGTCGCCGCCAGCGGGCCGTTCTCGCTCGGCATTTTGCAGGCACGCCTCGCCGCTGGCGCGGTGACCGCCGAGGCCAAGCTCGAGGCCTTCCGCAACGCTTGCGTCTGGGTAAGCCTCGTCTTCCTAGTCGGCTTGGTGGCGCTGTTCTTCCTCAAGGAAACCAAGGGACAACCGCTCCCCGAAGATCAGGCCGCGCCGGCGCGTTGACATGAACCGCTGTTCCTGGCCCAAGACCGATCTCGACCTCGCCTATCACGACGCCGAGTGGGGCGTGCCGCTGCACGATGACCGCGCGCTGTTCGAGTTGCTCATCCTCGAAGGCGCGCAAGCCGGCCTGAGCTGGTCCACCATCTTGAAGAAGCGCGACAACTACCGCGCCGCCTTTGACAATTTCGACGCCCGCCGCATCGCCCGTTACGACGCGCGCAAGGTGACGCAGTTGCTCGCCGATGCCGGCATCGTGCGCAACCGCCTCAAGATCGCCGCCACGATCCAGAACGCCAAAGCCTTCCTCGCGGTGCAGAAGGAATGCGGCAGCTTCGATCACTACCTCTGGCAGTGCGTCGGCGGACGACCGATCCAGAACCGCCGCCGCTCAATGCAGGAAGTCCCCGCGCGCACTGCCGAGTCCGACGCGATGAGCAAGGATTTGATCAAGCGCGGGTTCAAATTTGTCGGTTCCACGATTTGCTATGCCTTCATGC
>JANNEF010000431.1:0-30117 GCA_031378375.1 Verrucomicrobiota bacterium
GTTAAACGGCGCAAAACACACGCACGATAACAATGATGAACTCCATTTCGATTTTTGTTGCAGCCAGTGTCCTTGTCATTTATGGCTCGAAGGGGGCGGCAGCGGCGGCGGCATTTGCGCTTGTCAGCAATGGCTGCTGTCAGCAGACAACTACAAGGAATAGCCAACAACAACAACAACAACCATATCTCTTATGGAGAATACATGCTTCCATTCCCTCGGAGATTGTCAGTGAGAAGAAGAAAAAAGACCTGAAAGATGATCCACAACTAGATGATGATGACGTGGAATTTCCTCCTCCACTTTCAGGATATGATAGATTGACGAGAGCACTAACATTTTGGTCGACCGCCGTACCCATTGTCGCCAGCTATTATGGTTTGATTAGTCAAATCAAACTGCGAGAGCTCCTTTCGGGTGAAGCATTGCCGGAAGAGCAAGTCAAGGCCTTGTGGGATGCCCAGCATCAAGATGGTGCCACCAAATTGGCCGACACGATTACTCATTTAATGGGATTCTATGTCAAGACGGCGCAAATCATTTCAACACGTCAAGACTTGTTTCCATCACAATATACCGACGCTCTCAGTGGTTTTACTGATAATCTTGATCCCATGCCCGCGTCACTGGCCAGAAAGGTGATTGAAAGTGAACTCTTGTCGACACATGGCGATGAATCGTTTGCCGATGTGTTTAGTGAATTTGATGATGTACCTCTGGGTGCTGCCAGCGTTGCACAAGTACATCGCGCGGTACTGACACCCAAATATGGCGGACCACGAACTGTCGCAGTCAAGATACAACGTCCGTCCATTGAATCCAAACTCATGGGTGATGTGGCCAATTTAAAAGCATTGGCCAAGACTTTAGTCGTCAAATCCAAAAGAAAAGGAATCAGCGCAGCTCGGAAAAGAGTGGCTTTGAAAAGCTTTTTCAAGCTGAATGTGGACAGCTCAAGCTTTTCATTCGCAAGCCTCGCTCCGTCGGAAACACTCTGCCCGCGCCCGCGCAAAGCGCCGGGCGCGGACGGCGCAGCTTTCCAGGCGCGCCCGCGGGAAAAATCCGTGTTCATCCGCGCTGAACTGTGGTTAATTTTTCCCCGCAATGGACTACGAAGCTGTCATCGGGCTGGAGACTCACGTCCAGCTCAAAACCAGATCCAAGATGTGGTGCGGGTGCGCCAATGAATTTGGCGCGGCGCCCAATACCCACGTCTGCCCCGTGTGTCTGGGCCTGCCCGGCGTGCTGCCCGTGGCCAACGAGGAGGCGCTCCGGCTCACCGCGCTCACCGGCCGGCTGCTGCATGGCACCATCGCGCGCTTCGCCAAGTTCGACCGGAAGAATTATTTCTATCCGGACATGCCGAAGAATTATCAGGTCACCCAATACGACCAGCCCTCCACCGTCGGCGGGTTCGTGGAGTTTGAATTCCAGGGCGGCCTGACGCGCGTGCGCATCACCCGCGCGCATCTGGAGGAGGACGTGGGGAAGAATTTCCATTTCGACAGGAACAGCGGAGTGGACTTCAACCGCGCCGGGGTGCCGCTGTTGGAAATCGTGTCCGAGCCGGACCTCACCGGCCCCGAGATGGCCTGCGACTACCTCAATGCGCTCAAGGACATCCTGCTCTATGGCGGCATCAGCGATTGCGACATGGAGAAGGGCATGGTGCGCTGTGACGTGAACGTGAGCGTGCGCCCCAAGGGCACCACGGAGCTGGGCGCGAAGATCGAAATCAAAAACATGAACAGCTTCTCCGCCGCGCGCAAGGCGCTGGAATACGAGATCCCGCGGCAGATCGCCGTGGTCAGCCAGGGCGGAAAATTGATCCAGTCCACGCGCCGCTGGGATGACGTGGCGGGGATCACCGAGGAGATGCGCACGAAGGAGCACGCGCACGATTACCGTTATTTCCCGGAGCCGGACCTGATGCCCTTCGTGCCCACGGACGAATGGCTGGCCGCCGTGGAGGCGCGCGTGGTGGAATTGCCGCTGGCGAGGAAGCAGCGGTTCATGCGCGAGTACCAGTTGCCCGCCGGGGACGCGCAGACATTCGTCTGGGACGTGCCGCTGGGGAAATTCTTCGAGGCGGCGGTGACGGGCGCGAAGCATCCCAAGGCGGTGGCCAATTGGGTGATTAACAATCTGCGCGCCAAGCTGACGGAAACGGGCACGGCGCTGGCGAACGTGTTGATGCCACCGGCGGCCATCCAGGAATTGGTGGCGCTCGTGGAGGGCGGCCGCATCAGCAGCAGCATCGCGCAGACGGTGTTTGCCGAGATGTTCGCGACCGGCAAGACGGCCGGCCAGATCGTGGAGGAAAAAGGTCTGGCGCAGGTGAGCGACACGGGCGCGCTGGAGAAATTTTGCGACGACGCCATCGCCGCGAACCCCGGCCCCGCCGCCGACTTCAAGGCCGGCAAGGTCGCCGCGCTGAATTTCCTCAAGGGCCAGGTGATGAAGAGCAGCCAGGGCAAGGCGAACCCCGCCGTGGTGGGCGAAATCCTGGAGCGCAAACTGCGAGGCTGACACCGCGCCGCTTTTGAACATCATGGATTGGGATTTCACTGCCAACACATCCGGTGAACTTGCCAACATCGGCGAAGCGTTGTTCTGTGCATCGAAGCAAAAAAACCTCGATGAGCAGGTGCAAATGACGCGTCTGCTCCAAGCGGTGTCTTCAAGCTCACTTCTGCGGTTCCCGGTTCGAGTTCAGTATGCAGGCGAAAGCGGAGTTCCTGATTTCCAACTGGAATCCGCCGGGCGACCCATTGGCGTCGAACTTAGTAAAATCGCCGTGCAGGACGTGGAACATCTTCGCAGTCTGCAACGGAAGGAAATAAAGCAGACATCAGGCATCTCCAGTTTGTATCGGAAACAAGAGAAACCGCGGACAAAAGACGAAGTTATTGATGAGGGTTTTCTGACACCGGTAATGGTGTTTCCCGTATCAGTCGAGGAATACAATGCGATATGGCTTGAAGCAGTGACAGCCGAGTTGGACGACAAGACGACCGTGCTTCGTGGAAGCCATTTCTACCACGGGAGTGAAGATTGGTTAACGCTGTGGGATCGCATTGGAACATCGGAGAGTGAAATCGAGGCGCGGATTGAATCTGTATCTTGCACTTTGGCTTCGCGTTGGAAGCCGGATTGGTATTCGCGGGTGTTCCTTCAAGACGAACACTTTCACTGGTTGGTGATGTTTACTTCGCTTGGGTATGTGTTCCACGATGCGCGTAAGCTGGGAGCATAGCCAAAAGTTGAACTGAGAGGGAATTCTGCTAAGTTCTCTTACGATTCCAATTCTCGAAGACGCTGCCGGGCATGTGTGATCGCTTGAGCATGCTGTGGCGGTGCCACCTCCACGAAATTCTGGTAACTGGTAACAGCTTCACGCGCAAGTTTCAGGTCATCCTCTGTGAGTGCCTTGTTGAACCAAGCGTCCGCGTATCGCGGGTCAATCATCAGCGCCTTGTTGAAGCAGTTGATCGCCTCTTTGTGCTTACCAAACTCACGGAGCGCGTTGCCCTTGTTGTTCAAATAATGCGCATTGCGTGCGTCAATGGCGAGCGCTTGATCGTAGCACTCAATCGATTCTTCGTGCCGCCCCAGCAGCCTAAGCGAGCTTCCCTTGCCGCCCCACGCGTTCGACTTTCGCGGGTCAATTGCTAACGCCTTGTCGTAAGAGCGGATGGCTTCCTCGTATTGACCGAGCGCGTTGAGCGGAACACCTCTGTTGATCCAAATACTTGCGTTTTGCGGGTCAATGGCCAACGCCTTGTCGTAGCAATTGATTGCCTCGTCGTACCTGCACAGGCAATCGAGCGCTATGCCCTTGTTGCTCCAGGTTGCAGCCTCTCGCGGATCAATGGCTAGTGCCCTGTCAAAGCACCGGATCGCTTCTTCGTGCTGACGGAGGGCATTAAGCGAAGTGCCTTTGTTGTTCCAGAAACTTGCCAGTTCCTCTCCAATTTCTGGAATCTCGAAATTCTTTCCCGTCCTCCCCTTCCAAATCAGTTCCAAGTCCACACGCAACTCTTGAAAACTTCCGTACCGTTCTGAGGGCTTGGGTCGAAGGCAGCGGTCGATGACCGATACTACCGAACTCTTTATCCGAGGCACTCTACCCGATATCTGTTGCTCGTAAATCGCGCGCAAGAAGCTTTCCAGATCGCCCCGCCACGGCACCATAAACGGCGGAACTGGACTTCCCGCTGCCATCTGCCACAGCACCAGACCAAAACTGTAAATATCACTTCGTGTGTCTGCCCTCTCGTAACGGTACACCTCCGGCGCGATGTAACCGGGCGTCCCACATCTCACCTTGCCCTCGGCTTGCATCAAACTAAAGCCAAAGCCACCTTCAGCATCACCGCAAACCAACGACCCGCTCCGTCCGTTCAACCCACGCCAAGCCACCTCCGCCGCTGCCGCAAGCCCAAAGTCGCTGATCTTGAGCGTCCCGTCCTCTGTGATCAGGATGTTTGCTGGCTTGATGTCCCGGTGGCACTTGAGGCCATGATCTGTGGCGTGTTCCATGCCTGAGCAGTACTGAATCGCCCACTTCAGCACTTGGTTTGTTTCAAGGGAAACGCTTGTCTGGGCGAGATGGTCGGCTAAAGTAACGCGTCCTTGGGCATCGGGTATAATTTGCTCCATCGCGACAAACAACCGGCCAAACACCTCATCCACCCACATGGCTTCAAGAATGAAGGGATGGCTTTCCAAGTTCACCCACAAAAGAGCTTCTTTCTTGAATGCGGCCCGAGCGGCAGGATCAGCCAGCAACTCGTCGCGAAATGTTTTCAGTGCAAACGGTTTGCTTATGCCGCGTTTACGCACGAGGAAAACGACGCCAAAGCCGCCTTTCCCCAGAGTGCCGAGAACCTCATACTTGCCGCCGATCATGTCACCTTTCTTGAACAATTCATCAGCTTTGTGGTGTAGCTCCTTTCGTTGCGATGCGGCGCAGCGATCCTCGTCTATTTGAGGCTCCTGCTTTTTGCCAAAGAGATTTTCAAAGAAGCTTTTCATCTTATTTTGATCCTTTAGCATCATCTGCCAGCGAGTGTCAAAGCAGTTATTGCGCTCTCCCGACGGATCCGATCAGCCTGGCCGAATAGGGCTGTGGTTACTGCTACAAGCAGAGCAGCGAGTTGTTCGGCAACTTCCCGCTCTGGCTGGGCGTGAGCAAGAGCAACCTGCCCCTCGTGCTGCCGAACATCGCAAACTTCCACAGCTTGGGCAGCAGTTCACCGCCGTTGGGATTCTTGCTGTAGTCGCACCAGAAACTGGAGCAGCCCGACTGCGCGCAGAAGCCGGAATCACTCCGCCACGACGCGCAGACGATAAAACTTGCCCGCGCCCGCGCCCGTTTCCGAACCGTCATCCAGCCACGTCGCGTTCGTGCCGCGGTAGGCGATGGCGGCGGAGGAGTTGAGCGTCGTCCACGAACCGGTCAAGGCCGGCGCCCATTCCACGCGGTAAGGGCGCTTGCTGTTCGCGTTGGGCGGACAGCGCCAGGCGAGGAGCATCTGATTGCCGTTCGTCACTTGTGCGGACTGGATTTTCGTCAGCGCCAGCAGCAGCGAGTTGTAAACGTTCAACCGCCCCCAGCCGTGGTAAACATCGAAGCCAGGGGTGTCCTGCGCGGGGTTGCCCACCTGATCATCCGCGCCGGCGCACAAGAGCGTGCGGGCCGTGGCGCAGTCCAGTTGCGGTCGCACGGAACACAGGAGCGCAGCCGCGCCGGACACGAGCGGCGCGGACGCGGAAGTGCCCGTGCCGGTGAACGAGTTCCCATTGCCGTCAATTGAAACGACGTTCACCCCTGGCGCGACAAGATCGATCTGCGGACCAAAACCGCTGCTGGACCAGCGGTTGTCTTGAATGTCCGTGGTACCCACCGTGATCAGATTGGTGAGGTTACCCGGAAAGGAAATCGGCCCGTTCACGTTGTCCGTGATGCCCACAACGATCACCCCCAGCCCTATCGCGTTGGTGATGGCGCGCGTCGCGATCTCGCTGGCTTCGGTGGACGCCAGCGACATATTGATGACTTTGCAGCCATGCGTCACGGCCCAGTCAATCGCGTCCACCAGCGCCGAAGCCACAAATGTGTCGTCCGTGCGCACCACGCGGATGGGCATAAGCTTGCAATTCCAGTCCACGCCTGCCACGCCGGTTCCATTATTCGCGCTGGCACCCAACAATCCGGTGATGATCGTCCCGTGTTTGAATCCGAAAAGTCCGCCGTCACCAGGGTCACTGTCATTGTCCACGAAGTCATAACCGGGAACGACCCGTCCGTTGAACTCCGCAAGTCCCGCGTTCAGTCCGGTGTCCAAGATGCCCACGGTGACATTGGATGAACCTTGAGTGATGTCCCAGGCTTCGGGAGTGCGAATGTCCGCGCGCCCGGAACTGTTGGTGAACGACGTATTGCGATGGTGCCATTGGTTTTGAAAGAACGGATCGGTTGGAATAGTCAGCGCGGAAGTTCCCACCGCATCCGGCTCCACGAAGTCCACGAGCGGATGGCCGCGCAGCCGGGCGACACACCCAGTCTCGCTCAAACCGGACGGCAGTCGCAGGAGCAGATGCCGGTCGGCCCC
Organism: Verrucomicrobiota bacterium; assembly: GCA_031378375.1. Taxonomy (GTDB): domain Bacteria; phylum Verrucomicrobiota; class Verrucomicrobiia; order Limisphaerales; family JANNEF01; genus JANNEF01. The sequence goes on from JANNEF010000431.1 coordinate 6,618, forward strand.
ATCTAGTACGGATGCCTGCCGTCTCTGCCACTGGCCGAAGATCGTTTCTTCGAGCGCCGCGCCCGGTGGCAAATCCAACCCGAGCAGCAAGTGCGTCAACTCATCCGCGCCCGCCCGCGCCGAGGCCCGCGCCCTTTCGCCATCCTTGAACTTGATAATCACGTAACCACTGCCATGCCGGACCGGAGGGCGCGCGGAAACGGGCAACGACTGAGCGATGCAGGAAAAACCAAGCGCGGCCAACGCGTACCACACGCATAAAGCCAGACCGTGCCGGAGCCGCAAAAGACCTTGCGCGAGAAATCGACAGCCAGAAGCGCGCCGGCCCACCGGTGCTTCGATCAGGTTTTCCGCCACGCGGGCGTATGACACATCTCTGCCACGCAACATCGGGCAGAACGTAGTGGTTTCCGGGCGAAAAGTCTATTTTTGACTGGTGCGCATCCTGATATTTTTTGACAGTGGTTCCGCGCCTTGACGCCCGCACACGCTCCCCCTACCCTGCGGCAACAAACAATGAAACCAACTGGACTGGAAATCATCATCGAGTACTGCACCGCTTGAAACTACGAGCCACATGCCGTCGGTCTGGCGGAAAAATTGTTGCGACTCAAGCAAGCCGTTCATTCGCTCACACTCGTGCCAGCGGGCGGCGGCGCGTTTGAGGTCAGCGTCAATGGACACAAGATTTATTCCAAGCTCGCCACGGGACAGTTCCCGGAGCCGGACGAAATTCTCAAGGCGGTGCGCGCGCGCCGGTGATGGGCTGTTGCTCATCGGTGATTCTGGACACGGCACCATCACCGGGCACCTTTCCCAGATCGCCAACCGCCAATCGCCAAGTATGATTTTTTACCGGAGAGTGATGGGTGCCTGGTGGCCCTCACGGTCTTCAAAACCGTCGTCGGTTCGTTTCACGGGCCGAGGTATGTTCGATTCGTACCCTCTCCGCCATTTCCCGAAAGGAGGTGTTGCGTGTGTCGCGTGAACAAATCTTGAAGCTCACCTCGCTTTCCTCGTGTGCTGGTTGAGCGTCCAAACTGAGCCAATCGGCCCTGTCGCAAGTTTTGCGGCGGCTTCCCCAACTGCGCGATCCGAACCTGCTCGTCGGCGCCGCCACGGCGGACGACGCGGGCGTTTATCGCCTCGACCGCGACCGCGCGCTCGTGCAAACGGTGGACTTCTTCACGCCCATCGTGGATGACCCGTTTATGTACGGACAGATCGCGGCGGCGAATTCGCTCTCGGACGTTTACGCGATGGGCGGACGCCCGCTCACCGCCATGAACATCCTGGGCGTGCCCACGAACCTCGTGCCGCCGCGAGTCATCGCCGAAATCCTGCGCGGCGGCGCGACGAAGACGAAGGAGGCCCGGTGCGTCCTCGTCGGCGGTCACACCATCCGCAACCCGGAACCCATCTACGGCCTCTCCGTCACCGGCCTCGTCTCGCCGCGCCGGATGATTACCAACGCCGGCGCGCGGCCGGGCGATTTGCTCGTGCTCACCAAGCCACTCGGCACCGGCATCATCACCACCGGCATCAAGCGCAACCTCACCCCGCCCGCGCTGGCGAAGAGAGCCATCGCCTGCATGAGCCGCCTGAACACTCCAGGCGCTGAACTCGCGGAGAAAAATCTCGTCAAAGCCGGCACCGACGTGACCGGTTTCGGTCTGCTCGGCCATCTCGGCTCCATGTGCCGCGCCAGCGGGGTGGGCGCGATCCTCCATGCGGACCAACTGCCCGTCATCGGGCGGGGAGTCTTCGATTTGATCGCGAGCGACTGCATCCCCGGCGGCAGCCGCGAGAATCTCAGGACCGCTCGCGCCTTCACACAGTTCGACGGCGTGACCGAGGCGCACAAGTTTCTCCTCGCCGACGCGCAAACCAGCGGCGGGCTGCTGCTCTGCATCCAACCGCGCCACTGGAGCGCAGTGCTCAAGATTCTCGACCGCCACCGCACCCTGAGCGCGTCCGTCATCGGGAAGATTGTGCGGTCGTCAAAGCCCGTCATCCGCGTCGAGCCATGAAACCCGCCGCACTGCGCGCCATTCCCGCCGTAGAGAAAGTGCTCCAGTCCCTCGGCGACACCGCCCTGCCCCGCCCCGCCGTCGTAGCCGTCGTGCGCCGCGAACTGGCGGCGTTGCGCGGCGAGAAGGCGATTCCCGATTTCGACACGGTGCTCGCCCGCATCCGCGCCTCGCTCGATAACCTGCACCGCTCGAAAATTCAACCGGTCATCAATGGCACCGGCATCATCGTCCACACCAATCTCGGCCGCGCGCCGCTCGGTCCCGCCGTGGTCGAAACGCTCGCCAGCGTCGCCGCGAATTACAACAACCTCGAATACGACCTGGGCGGTGGCGAACGCGGTGCCCGCGCGGGCTACCTCGAACACAATCTGGCTTTGCTCTGTGGCGCGGATGCCGCCACCGTCGTCAACAACTGCGCCGCCGCGCTCATCCTCATCCTCCGCCACTTCACCAGCGGCGAGCGCAAGGAAGTGATCATCTCGCGCGGTGAACTTGTGCAGATCGGCGGCGGCTTTCGCATCCCGGATATTCTGGAAACGAGCGGCGCGACACTGCGCGAAATCGGCGCGACCAACAAAACTTCGCTCGCCGACTACGCCAAGGCCATCCGCCGGGAGACGGCGTTGATTCTGAAAGTTCATCGCAGCAATTTCTTCATGGGCGGTTTCGTCGAGTCGCCGACGACCGAGGAAATCGCCGCGCTCGCGCGCAAGAAACGTGTCCCCTTCGTTGAAGACCTTGGCAGCGGCGCGATGGTGGCGACGGACAAGCTCGCCCCGGTCGAGCACGAGCCGACACCCGCCGAAGTGCTCAAGCGCGGCGTGGACCTGGTCTGTTGCAGCGGCGACAAACTGCTCGGCGGCCCCCAGGCGGGCATCATCGCCGGCAAGGCAAAGCTCGTCGCGGCGCTCAAGCGCGAGCCGTTCTTCCGCGCGTTGCGCTGCGACAAACTGATTCTCTCCGCGTTGCAAACCACGGTTGACCACTACCTCGCCGGCAGCGGTCAAAGCGCCATCCCCGTGCTGGCGATGCTCAACGCCTCAAACGGCAAGTTGCTGGAACGCGCGGAAAGAATCATCGGCGCGCTCGCTTCCAACCAGCCCGGACTCAAAGCCCGCATCGGCGAGGGCAAAGCGCAAATCGGCGGCGGCACGATGCCGCGCTCGGTCATTCCCTCCGTCACCATTGAACTCACGATGGCGAATGTTCCGCTGGCGGACTTCGCCGCGCGGCTGCGGCACGGCACCCCGCCCGTCATCGGCTACATTTCCGGCGGACGTTTCAAACTCGACCTGCGTACAATTTTTCCCTCACAGGACGGCCAGATCATCCTCGCCGTCCGCGCCCTGTTCTAATCCAACTCAATCAACTCGCATGAATACCGACTGGACACTCTTGGCTCGTTTATGCAAATCGGTTGTGGTGGTCGTCCTCGTGGCAGGCGGCCTGTTTACCCTGCCCGCTGCCAACGCACCGGAGCAGGAGGTCGTTCGCGGGGTCGATCAGTTCGACTTCACCTACCGTGTGAAACTGCCCGCCATCACGCAGCCCGGTCACCTCTGGCTGCCGCTGGCTAAATCGGATGCATTCCAGACCATCGTGGCCAAGAATATTTCCGCACCAGGCGAATGGCGGCAGGTGCGCGACCGGGATCATGACAATCTGATTTTGGTCATGCGTCCCCAACCGGCCGACAGCGGAAAGGTGATCGAAGTTAAATACGTCGTGCGGCGCCGGGAAAAGGCCAGCTACGCATCGCCAGAGAAGGATGCATTGCACCATCTCAAGCCCGAACGGCTGGTGCCGGTGAACCAGACATTCAAGTCACTCGCGAAAGACATCACCCGTGACCAGACCACCGCGCTGGCCTGCGGCCGCGCGCTCTATGATCACGTCCTGCGTCGGATGAAATACGACAAGAGCGGTGAAGGCTGGGGCCGCGGCGACGCCACTTATGCCTGCGACTCGCGCGCCGGCAATTGCACGGACTTCCACGCCTACTTCATCGCCCTGGCGCGTTCACTGGGCCTGCCAGCGCGGTTTGCCATCGGCTACACCATACCGGCGGACAAGGACGCAGGCGTCATCGCTGGCTACCATTGCTGGGCGGAGTTTTTTGCCGACGGCAAGTGGGTGCCGGTGGACATCAGCGAGGCGTCGAAAAGTCCGGCGCTGGCCGGATATTACTTCGGCCATCATCCAGCCAACCGTTTTGAGTTGAGCGCCGGACGCGACCTGATCGTGGAACCGGTACCCGCCGCGAGTCCGATCAATTTCCTGGTCTATCCGCTCCTCGAAGTGGACGGCAAAGCGGTGAGGACGGAGAACGAGTTTCGTTTCCGCCGGACCAAGGGGTAGCAGTGGGGCACCGACGGCCTCGACAAAGCGGCTTTTCCTTGTCGGCAATCAAATTCACCGGCAACTCGCCCTGTTTTGCCAGCCGCTCGCCACAAAAAGACCGCCATCTGTACCCCGGCAGTGTTCATGCACCCGCCTTCATGGGAAGTTGCGCCCAGTCCAAACAGAAAAATATGAAACCACTGATTGCAACTTTCGCCGTCCTGTTGGGAATTTTCGCCTTCAACCCCCGCGCGCTGGGACAGGGCTGAGTGACCGCCCGCATTAGCTCGCCCAGTTTGGGCGCAGCCTCGTATCAGGAGAAAGGCAAGTGGACAGCCGCCGTAACCCATCGCTGGCAATACTCCGACCGACATTTCGTCGGCGGCGAGGAGCAGGTGTATCGCGAGAAGGAAGGCAGCCAGGTCATTAACGACGTCCATGTGATCGACGTCGGGATCAGCTATGCCGTTTCCAAGCGGGTCAATCTCACGGTCAGTGTCCCCTACCAGCGCGCGACGCGCTCGCAGACGGTGCGGGATACACGGAGAGTAGGGGCAGGCGGACTGCCAGCGCGACAGACTGGCAACAACGATGCCCGTCCATTCTTCAACCCGAGTCCGTTCCCCTCCCCCGATGGGGTGGTTAGAGGTGCCGTGATTTCACGCTACCAAACCGAAGCGAGCGGATTGAGCGATATCAAATTGCAGGCCACGAGCTGGTTATTGGATCCTGACACCCACAAGAAGGGCAACATTTCGGTGGGCCTGGGCGTGTTATTCCCGACCGGGGAGAAAGACGTCCAAGATGTGCCGAAAACTGCTGTTGTAACGCCGGGCGCTGGTGCAGGAGGCACCCCCGCCACCATAGCGATAGTTGACGATGTGCGCCAAAACGTGGACAACTCGATCCAACCTGGCGCCGGGGCTTGGGGCATCATTTTCGACATCGGTGGGTTCATGGAGGTTTACAAGAACCTCAATATTTTCGCGGCAGGCACCTACATCGCCACGCCTCAGGAAACTGCCGGCGTCCTGTCGGGCGCGGGGCCGCAAATCTGGTCTGTCGGCGACTCCTTTCTATTCCGGTCGGGATTTGGCTATACGATACTGCCGAAATACGGACTGACGTTTACGTTGGGCGGGCGCATGGAAGGCAGCCCGTCCACGGACCTCATCGGCGGCAGTGGAGGCAGGCGGCGGCCCGGTTTCGCTATATCCATTGAGCCGGGGCTGGTGTTTGCCAAGAATGGTTGGTCCGCTTCGTTCAGCGCCCCGGTGGCTCTTTATCGCAACCGGGAACGCAGCTTCGGCTCGACGACGGGTGGCGACGCCGCATTTGCGGATTTCATCACCATGTTCAGTCTGGGCAAGACGTTTTGAGGGCTGTCCGACGCTACTTGGTGGAAATCATCCTCGGTTCGTAAGACTGATCAATTTTGGCGCGGGCCACAATTACCGCTCCCGCGCCCGCCTTCGCAGCCAGATCTCGCGCCTTGGCTTCGTCGGCCGTTTGGGATCCCTCCACGACGACCCAGAGCCGCTCGGTAGGTATCGCCTTGCCGCCGTTGGCGGGAAGCGTCTGATTCAAGTAACCGATGGCGTTGGTCACCCAACCCGGCCCGCCGCCGAACTCCTTTTGAGTCCGCTGCAACGCCGAGTGCAACGCCAGCAGTCCAATCGGTTCATGGTGGCCGGACACCAGCGCGGACCATTGCCGGTTGAATGCGTCCGGACATGCCCCGGTGGCGCAGCCCACCGTGCCGCACAGCCCGGTGCCGGGGCGACCCTGATTCTTGTCCGCTGGCAGATCCACCGGCGCGCACTCGGTGGTCCAGACGGGAATGACGGTTTTTCCCCCGGCGCGCTGGCGCACTTCAGCCACGAACCTGGCCGCCACATCATCGCCGCCCATCTTTGTCGCCGTGGACGACACATGGTAGTCAATGGCCCAGCGGCAAAGCACGTTGCCGCAGCCGCAGGAACTGGGGCCGGCCTGAAGATCGTTCAAGAGCAGCCCGCGCCAGCCGGGCGCAGCGCGTTTGAGCAATTGCTCGATGCGCGCCAGATGCGCGTCGAAAGCCTCGCGGTAACCAATCGGCACCCAGGGAAACGCCTTGGCCACTTCGCCCACGCCCGGCTCCGGAAATTTCGGGAAATTCTTCTGCCAATCCGCGTGCGATCCCAGCGCCGCCATCCAGCGGGGATGGGCCGTGGCCAGCTTCGGATTCCGTGCCACTTCGATCCAGTAGTAGAGGTCGAGACCGCCGTCTGAAATGCGCCGGGCCAATTCACGATGACCAGCCTCGCCCGTCTGCTCGTCCAGCACCACGGCCACCGCTTTGAACCCTTCCTTCTTCCATTGCGAAACCATTTCAGGCGTCACCGGCGCCGCGTCCACCAGGACGATTTCGAGCGAGGCCACTTTGGCCGGGCTGGCGGCGGTGGCGGACTGCGGAGTGACCATCTGTGCGAGCAAGATGACTGCGGCCATCAGCAGGCTGTGTTTCAGATTTCGATCCCGTTTGTATTCGTTCATAAAAATGTTCTAAGCCCAGTGGACGGCGGGAGCAAGCCCCCCGCGCAACACGGACGTTACTTCGCTGACGGCGCAGGCGACGCGCCACCAAGGGCGCGCTGAACTTCCGGCGGCAGTGGCGCCAGCGCTTGCTGCATTCGTGCGTTCGCGGCACCGCCGTCGCCTTCGGCCAGCAACACCGAAGCTTCGCCCAGTCTGGCTCCGGCCTCGCGCCATTGTAGGTGCGACGAACCGAGCCGCTCCAGCGGTGAACCGGCCAGTGATGGCGCGCGAATTTCCGCCAGGAAGGCATCCAACAAGCGCCCCACAAACAATGGACGCGCGCTGTGCGCCAGGCCGCCGTGCGCAAGCGGGCCGAGCAATTCGAGCCACGGCTCGCTCTCCCGATTTCGCCGGGCCGCTGCGAATCGAGCCGCCTTCCGATCCACCGGGCCGCAAAGGTAGATCCACAACCCCGCCGGATGGCCGAGGTGCGGGTTGCCCTCATCGGGTTGAAGTTCCCGGACACGCCCTTCCACTGCTGCCGGATCAATCGCCGTCTCGCTCGTATGACCGACCATCGCCAGCGCGGGACGATCCGGCGCGAAGTCCCCCCGCCACAGCGTCGTGCGCGGAAACACATCCAGAAACGACGCCACCACGATGTTGAACTCCTCCTCGGACATTTGAAACAACGGCAGCCATTGGCAGTAAAGGCCGCCCGGCGTGAGCGCGCCGCGTCCGGCCTGGAAATGCTCCACGAAATAAAGCGCCGCCTCACCGCGCCGCCACGGCACCACCAGGTCACCAACGATCACATCGAACTGCCGCCCGGAACCGCGCAGGAAGTTGCGCGCGTCGTTCACGATGACCTCGCCGCGCGCCGCGTTCACGATTCCCAAGTTTGCGTCCCCGAAAAAATCCTTCGCCACCCGGACCACCTCCGGCACGATCTCCACGGCGGTGATCTTGTCCACCGGATGCAGCAACGCGCCGCCAGCCGTGATGCCCGTGCCCAAGCCGAGGAACGCCACGGTGCGCGGTGCCGGATGCAGCAACAGAGGCAAGTGCGCCTGCATCCGCTCGTCCCCTGTCGAAGCCGTGCCGCCGAGCACGTAATTGTTGTCGAGCTTGATTCGCCGGCTGCCGCGTTCCTCCACCACGGCGACGATGCCGTGACTGCCTTCGCTAAGGTGCAAAAGTTTTTCGCCGCGCCGGATGTTCAACTGAGTGCGCGGAAGCTGGCCGGAGTTCAGTAGAAGAAATCCCGCCAATGCCACGAGGCCGACGATGATCTGCCGCGATTGCAGCCGGCAAAGACGATGCGAATCGCCGAGGCAGAACGCACCCGGCAGGACCATGAGAAACCCGACCCCCGCGAGGCTGCGCCACATCCCCAGCCAGGCCGGCAGCACAAATGCGGCGAGCAACGATCCGACGATCACGCCCGCCGTGTTGACGCCGAGCAATCGTCCGAGCATCTGGCCGGGCGTGGCGGAACGGTTGTGTCCGGCGAGTTCCATCAACAGCGGCATCACCATTCCCGCAAACAGCGTGGGCAGCAGCACCGTCGGCACGGACAGCCAGAGCACACGCGCGCCGTATGAAGTCCACGCTCCAGCGGCGAGGTAGTCCAGTCCATCGGTCAACGAATAGAACCAACGCGGCGACGCCGACACTGCCAACCCGGCGGCGATCCACGCGAAGCAAAGTAATTTCCGGGCGGCCCAACCGCGCCGCAACAGTTCGCGCGCCAGCGCCGCGCCACCCGCCAGTCCCGCGAGAAACACCGCCACCACGACTGAGAAGGAATAAATCGAGTTCTCATGCACCTGGGCAAACATGCGCCCCCAGGTGATTTGCAGGATGAACGTCAGCACGCCGGAGAGCGCCGCCAGCGCGAGCGTCCACCAAACGGGCAACGACGATTCCGCCCCGCCGGCCCGCTCGTTCTTCACGCGCGCCACCGTTGTCGGTTCCGCCGGACTCATCTCCCCCCGATCCAGCGTCCACGCGAGCAATCCAACGATTACACTCGCCGCGACGCACACGCCGTAACTGGTCGCCGCGCCCAACTGCGGCAACCAAAAACACGGGACACTCAACGCGCCAATCGTCGCACCGAAAGTGTTCGCGGCGTAAAGCCCACCGGCCGCGACCCCCAATCTTCGTCCGCCGCCAACCAGCGCGTGGCCAAGCACCGGAATGCTGCCACCCATCAAGAAAGTCGGGACAAAGACTGCGACCGCCACGAGCAATGTGTTGACCGCCGAGAATCCAACTGCCGATCCGGAGAAAGTTTTGAACAGCATCGGATACATCCGTCCATAGGACGTCACCAGCGGCTCCACCAGCAAGGCGCTCAATCCCACTCCCACCTCCAGCAACCCGTAAACCCGAAGCGGGCGACGCAACCGCGACGCATAACTCCCCATCACCAGATTCCCAACCGTGAAACCGAAAAAGACGGCGATCAACGTCGCCGCCGTTGCCGGAGTGGCGGCACCGAAAACGGCGGTGAACCGGCGAATCCAAAGCAGCTCATAAACAAGTGCCAGCGCGCCGGAGGCGAACAGGAGCAAGCACAGGATCAAATGGAACCGGTCCATACGGGGAGTCAGAAGGCTTTTCCCCGGTGACGGTTGGTCAGGTTTGGGCGGCATGGCGGCCAATCGTCTTGAAGATGTCACGTCTCACGGCGGAATTGTGGCTGTCCGATTTGCGGGCCGCAAAAACAAAAGCGCATGATTGAGCAGGCAAGGTTGCGCGGACAGACTGGCCCTCCGACGTGACAGACATTAGCCTTGCCGCGTGCTCGACACCCGACTGCTCCTCGCCGCTTATCGCCAGGGAATCTTCCCGATGGCGATCAATCCGCGCGGCGACATCGGCTGGTTCTCGCCCGACCCGCGCGCGATTATTCCATTGGACAAGCGGTTCCACGTTTCGCACGGGCTGCGGCGCACGGTGAAGAAAAATGTTTTTGAGATCACCGTTAACCAGGACTTCGAGGCCGTCATCCGCGCCTGCTCGAAGTGCCACGGCTCGACGTGGATTTCCAAGGCGATTCTCCAAAGCTATTGCCAACTCCATCAGGAAGGTCACGCGCACAGCGTGGAAACGCGACTGGCGGGAAAGCTTGTCGGCGGACTCTACGGCGTCCACATCGGTGGCGCGTTCTTCGGCGAGAGCATGTTTCACCGCGCGACGGACGCGTCGAAGGTGGCGCTCGTGGCGCTGGTCGAGCGGATGCGCGCGGGCGGCTTCACCCTGCTCGACACGCAATGGATGACGCCGCACTTGACGCAGTTCGGCACGCACGAAATCCCCAAGGCTGAATATCTCCGCCTGCTCGGTGCCGCTGTGGCTTTGGACTGCCGGTTCTGATTCGTTCTCGCCGCGCGCAGACACCACCGGTAACAATCCGCGCAGACAATGGCTGCCCAACATTTCATCGTCGCCACCGCCGGTCATGTGGACCACGGCAAGAGCGCGCTGGTCAAGGCGCTGACCGGCACCGATCCCGACCGGTTGCCGGAGGAAAAGGCGCGCGGCATCACCATTGACCTCGGCTTCGCCCACCTCGAACTCGAAACCAAAAACTCGAATCAAGAAACCGCGAGCCTTCACCTCGGCCTGGTGGACGTGCCCGGCCACGAGGATTTCGTGAAGAACATGGTCGCGGGTGTCGGCTCCATTGACCTCGCGCTGTTCGTCGTGGCGGCGGATGACGGCTGGATGCCGCAGACGGAGGAACACTTGCAAATCCTCGTTTACCTCGGCGTCACGCGCGCCGTGGTCGCGCTGACGAAAATTGACTTGGCGCAGGACGAAGCGGCGAGCATCGGGCAGTTGCGCGATCAACTCGCCGGCACGCACTTCGCCGACGCGCCGGTTGTTCCCACGTCCGTCGTCACCGGGCGCGGCATTGAGGATTTGAAAGCCACGCTCGCGCGCGTTCTCGCCGGCACGCCACCGCCGCGCGACTTCGGCAAGCCGCGCCTGCCGGTGGACCGCGTCTTCACGCTGCGCGGCATCGGCACGGTCGTCACCGGCACGCTCATCGGCGGGTCGCTCGCGCGCGGCCAGGCGGTCGTGATTCAGCCGACCGGACGCACGACCCGCATCCGCACCGTGCAGAGCCACAACCGCGACGCGCAGTCCAGCCGACCCGGCACGCGCACCGCCCTCAACCTGCCGGACATCGAGTCCGAAGGCGTGCGGCGCGGCGAAGTCGTCACACTCGCGGAACTCGACGGGCCGACAACCACGCTCGACGTGCTGCTGGAAAAATCCCCGCGCCTGGCTGGGAGCAAAGCTCCTCCCGCGCGTCCGCTCAAGGACCGAACCCGCGTTCGCATCCATCACGGCAGCGGCAATTTTCCGGCAACCATCCATCTTCCCGCCGGCGGCGAGCCGCTCAGTCCCGGCCAGAGCACGCTGGCGCGCTTGCGGTTTGAGGTGCCCGTCTTCGCGTTCGCCGGCGACCATTTCATCGTGCGCGACTGGTCGGAGCAGGCAACGCTGGCGGGCGGCATCGTGCTGGACGCGGACGCCGGCGCGAAACGCTTCGCCAGCCAGTTGCGTGGAGATTTTCTACGGAGCCGCGCCGACGCGCCGGACGAGGCAATCCCCTTCGTGACCTCTTTGCTGGCGCGCGATGGAGCGGCGCGACGGAGCGGGCTGCTGGTGAAGTCCCGCTTCAGCGCAGCAGAAATCGCCGCCGCCGTGGACCGCGCCGTGATGGAGAAGCACGCAGTCATCGCCGGCGATTGGGTGGCGGACGCCGCGTGGTGGCAGGCGTTGCGGCAGCGCGCGACGGAGACGATTCAAGCGCATCACCGCGCGCACCCGGAACAGGCGGGCCTGCCGCTGAATGAACTCCGGAGCGCGGTGGAGAAGAAACTTCCCGCGCCCGAAGTGTTCGACGCGCTGCTGACCGATCTCTGCCGCGCCGGATTCGCGCAAGCGGGCGTGGCCATCCGCGCGGCGGCGCACCGGCCCGCGCTGCCGCCACACTTGCAAGGCGCCGGGACGAAACTGCGCGCCGCCCTCGCCGCCAAACCGTTCGAGCCGCCGCCGCGCAAGGAACTCGCGCCTGACGCGCTGGCCCAACAGGCATTGCGCTTCCTGCTGCAAACGAAAGAGGCGGTGGAACTGGACGCGGAGAGCGTGTTGCTCGCGGAGAATTATTTGCGCGCGACGGAAGCCATCAAGAAACACCTCCGCGAACGCGGCCCGGCGACGGCGAGCGAATTGCGCCAACTGCTCAACACCAACCGGCGGGTCATCATCCCGTTGCTGGAACGTCTGGACAAGGACGGCGTCACGCGGCGCGACGGGGACAGGCGCGTGCTCCGGTAGCGACGTCCGACCGGTGAAAATCAAAACGAAGGTTTGTGCGCGACTAAGCCGGGCGCGTGCGAGGCATGTTCAACGTCGTTGCCAAACGGCCCGGGTATCCGGCGCTTTCACTTGGACAAGGAGCCGGGATTCCAGAATCATTCGCGGCAGTCATGACCAGCGCCCTCGAAACCTATCTCGAAGAATTGCGCGCCATTCGTTCCTCCGGAGCGGTGGTCAAGGAAACTTCCGGCTATGGCGCGCTCGCCAATCTTTTCAGCGCCGTCGGCCACGCGCTCAAACCCAAAGTCCGTTGTTTCATCCATGTGAAGAACAGCGGCGCGGGTTTGCCGGATGGCGGCCTGTTCACTCCCGATCAACTCAAGAACACGGACGAAGAAGCCCCGCTGCTCGGAATCCCGCTTCCCTCGCGCGGCGTCATCGAAGTCAAAGCCGCCGATGCTGAAGTTGGCGACGTGGCGGATACCAAACAAGTCCGCGACTACGTCAAGCACTACGGACAGGTGCTGGTGACCAACTACCGCAGCTTTCTGCTCCTGAAACGCGGCGACAATGGCCACCCCGTCCGCTTGGAATTTTTTGAACTTGCGCCCGACGAGAAATCTTTCTGGGCCGTTGCCGCGCATCCGCGCAAAGCCGCCAGCGAACTGGGCGAACGCTTTGCTGAATATCTCAAGCGCGTGCTGCTCCACGCCGCGCCGTTGAACAACCCGAAGGACGTGGCCTTTTTCCTCGCCTCGTATGCGCGCGATGCCCGTGCGCGCGTCGAAGCCACCAAAGATTTGCCGCAACTTGCCGCCGTCCGCATCGCGTTGGAAGAAGCGCTCGGCATGAAGTTTGAAGCGGAGAAGGGCGAACACTTCTTCCGCTCCACGCTCGTGCAGACGCTTTTCTACGGCGTGTTCTCCGCGTGGGTGCTCTGGCACAAGGCAAAACCGCAGCGCAAAGACGCCTTCGATTGGAAGTCCGCCGCGTGGACGCTGCATGTGCCGATGATCAAGGCGCTGTTCGAGCAGGTCGCCACGCCGACGAAGCTCGGCCCGCTCGGACTCGTGGAAGTGCTCGACTGGACGGCCGCCGCGCTCAACCGCGTGGATCGCGCCGCGTTCTTTGAACGGTTTGTGGAGGACCACGCCGTCCAGTATTTCTACGAGCCGTTCCTCGAAGCCTTCGATCCCGAACTGCGCAAGCAGCTCGGCGTCTGGTACACGCCGCCGGAGATTGTGCAGTATCAGGTCGCCCGCGTGGACGCCGCGTTGCGCGAGGAACTGGACATTCCCGACGGCCTCGCCGACCCGCGCGTGTTCGTGCTCGATCCCTGCTGCGGCACGGGCGCGTATCTCGTCGAGGTGCTGCGGAAAATTGGCGAGACGCTCAAAGAGAGCAAAGGCGAGGACGCCCTGGCGATGATGGAAATCAAGGAAGCCGCGCAGAAACGCGTCTTCGGTTTTGAAATCATGCCCGCGCCGTTCGTCGTCGCGCATTTGCAAATGGGTTTGCTCCTGCAAAACCTTTCCGTGCCGCTGGACGATTCCAAGAGCGAACGCGCCGGAATTTTTCTGACCAACGCGCTGACCGGCTGGGATTTTGCCGGCGAGAACCCCAAGCTCGCCAATTGGCCGGAACTGGAAGCCGAGCGCAAAGGCGCGGGCATAGTGAAACAGGAGAAACCGATTCTCGTCATCCTCGGCAATCCGCCTTACAACGGTTTCGCAGGCGTCAGCCCGGAAGAGGAGCAAGGCTTGGTCGAGTCATACAAGGAGGGGTTGGTGAAGAAGTGGGGCATCAAGAAATTCAACCTCGATGATCTTTACACCCGCTTTTTCCGACTGGCAGAGCGCCGCATCGCGGAAAAAACCGGCAAAGGCATCGTCTGCTTCATCTCGAATTTTTCCTACTTGAGCGAACCGTCATTTGTCGTAATGCGCCAACGGTTCTTGCAAGAGTTCGATTCCCTTTGGTTTGACTGCTTGAACGGTGATAGCCGCGAGACCGGCAAGCTCACGCCCGAAGGCAAGCCCGACCCTTCGGTGTTCTCGACCGAATACAACCGCGAAGGCATCCGTGTTGGCACAGCGGTGAGCTTGATGGTGCGACGACCAAAACGCGCCAAGAACCCGTCGGTTTTCTTCCGTCAATTTTGGGGCTCAAGCAAACGCGCGGAGATTCTCAAAAGTCTCAAAGCAAAGAACTTCACCAATCAATATGAGAAGGTCGCTCCAGAAGTAAGCAACCGGTTCACCTTTTGCCCTCAAACTGTCGCAGCAAACTATTTAACATGGCCGAAACTTGTCGAGATTTGCGGCAACCAGTCATTGCAGGGAATGGATGAAGATCGGGCGAACAGCCTGATTGAAATTGAAAAGGGTAAACTGGCGGCACGCGTTGAAAAATACTTCGACGAACAAGTTGAGTGGGATGAGTTTGCGTCGCTGCAAACTGGACTTTCCCGAACGAGCGCGGCTTTCGAGCCAAAAAAAGTCAGGAAGACCGCGCAACAGGAAGATGAATTCACAGTTCAGAATCTTCGGCGCTATCTTTTCCGTCCATACGATGTCCGCTGGTGCTATTACACTCCCGTTCCGAATGTATGGAAGCGTTCGCGACCCGAACTTTGGAGACAAAGCTGGTCGGGAAATGCGTTCTTGTTAAGTCGCGCGGCTGGTGTCGCCGAGCCAGAAGGAACACCGTTCGTTTTCACAAAGAACTTGCTGGCGCGCGACTGTATGCGCGGTCACGCCGTTGCGTTTCCTCTACGCCTCCGAGAATTTCCAGCAGAAAAGCCAAAGAAAAATGACGACGGCAACGGCGAGTTCGGCAGCATCCTGCACGAAACCGCGCCCGCTTACAAAACCGGCGGCGAGAAAACCACGGCCAATCTTTCACCCGCCGCCCGCGCCTATCTCGCCAAACTCGGCATCAAGAATCCCGACGCGGACGCCGAGACGGCGGCGTTGCTCTGGATGCACGCGCTCGCCATCGGTTTTTCTTGCGCGTATCTCGCGGAGAACGCGGACGGTATCCGGCAGGATTGGCCGCGCATCCCGTTGCCGGAATCCAAAGCCACGCTGCTCGCTTCCGCCGCATTGGGCCAGCAAGTCGCCGCCCTGCTCGACACGGAAACGCCGATGGCCGGAGTTGACGCCGGAAAGATTCGTCCCGAGTTGGTGAAGATTGCAGTCGTCACCCGGCTGACGAAAGAGCCGTTGAATCTCTCGATCACCGCCGGCTGGGGACACGGAGGCCAAGGCGGCGTGACAATGCCCGGCAAAGGCAAACTCGAAACACGCGGCTATACGGCGGAGGAAACAGTGGCATTGCGTGTAGGCCGGGTGCCCTCACCCGGCGTTTCCCACGCCAGCGCCGCGTCAGGGGACGCGGCCTACAGCACGTTGCTCGGCCCCGCCACGCACGACGTTTTCCTGAACGACACGGCCTGCTGGTGCAACGTGCCGGAAAAAGTCTGGGACTACACCATCGGCGGCTACCAGGTGATGAAGAAGTGGTTGAGCTACCGCGAGCACTCGTTGTTGGGCCGCGCGCTCACACCGGACGAAGCTCGCGAGGTCACGCATACGGCCCGCCGCATCGCCGCGTTGATTCTGCTCCAGCCCGCACTGGACGCCAGTTACCAGCGAGTAAACGCGAAGACGTTTGCCTGGAAACCATGAGCGCCATTCAGCCGGAACTCTCCGTCCCGCCGTCTCGCGGTCCGTTTCACGTTCCGCCCGGCGACTGGGCGAGGCGAGGTCTGGTGGATGCGGCGTTTGTAGCGCGTTCCGTGGCGGCGATGCGCGACACGCCGGACGCGGAGGGACAGTTGCGCGAAGCGATGGCGGAAACATTGGAGAGCATCGGTGCGATTGATCTGGTTTATGGCACCGAGCCAAACGAATGGGCGACCACCACGCGCGAACGATTGTGGCTCGAACACTTCACCGCCGAAACGATCTTGCGCCGTTTGAAATGGGAGACGAAACGTCACTGAATTTGGCCGCGAAAGGAACCGCATGTATAAAATCATTGGAGCCGATGGCCAGCAATACGGCCCCGTCACCGCCGAACAACTGCGCGAATGGATCGTCATCAACCGCGCCAATGCGCAGACCCTGGCGCAGGTCGAGGGCGCGGCGGATTGGAAACCACTAGCCGCCTACCCGGAATTTGCAGACGTGCTCGGCGTCCAGCCGCCGCCGGCGCAGCCCGGCCCGCCCCCGGTCCTGACACCGCCCAACGCCAAGGCGCTCGGCGATGAAATCCTCGCGCGCGACTACTCGGTGGACATCGGCGGGTGCATTGGGCGCGGTTGGGAACGGGTCAAGAGCGACTTCTGGCCCATCATCGGCGTCAGCGCGTTGATCTCGATCCTGATCGGATCCACCAATTCGCTTTACCTGGTGGGCCTCATTGTGGCGGGGCCGTTTGCGGGCGGGCTGTTCTGGTATTACCTCAAGCACCTGCGCGGGCAACGCCCGGGCCTGGGCGACGCCTTTGGCGGTTTCTCGCTGGCCTTCGTGCCATTGATGCTGGCGGGCGTGGTCAGCACACTACTCGTGGGCGTGGGGCTGGCCGCGTGCGTGATACCCGGCATCTACCTGGGCGTGGCCTGGTCCCTGACGCTGCCGCTGGTGATTGATAAAAAGCTTCCATTCTGGGACGCGATGGAACTGAGCCGGCGGGTGGTTTCGCGACACTGGTGGAGTTTCCTCGGTCTGCTGCTGGTGTGCGTGTTGCTGAACTTCGCCGGTCTCTTGCTCTGCGGTGTGGGCGTCTTCATCACCGCGCCGGTCACGGGCTTCGCGCTGATGTATGCGTATGAAGATATTTTCCAGGGCACCGGACCCGGCCAAACTTAGCCCCACGCAGCGCTGGGGCTGCGCGGTGATGAACCAACTGGCCTGCCCCGGCCTGGGCACCATCATGGCGGGCCGGCGTGTCGGCTACGCGCAGGCGACGATCATGGTCGCCGGCTTCGTGCTGCTGATGGGCTTCATGATTTGGTTCATAATTTGCGCGGCGCGTTACCTGATCCACGCGGACTGGGACGAAGGCCGGTGGCGCGCGCAATACCGTCCCTACCATTGGGCCTGGCAGTCCGGGCTGGGGCTGTGCGTGGTCGCGTGGTGCTGGTCGCTGGTGAGCAGCATCGGCATCGTGCGAGAGGGGCGGCGGAATGGTGCGTGATGCGTGGTGCGTGAACTTGTAAACGGCGTCCCTCCGATTCCACGCGCCACGCACCACGATTCGCCGAATCCGTTCGTGACTTGCCGCCGCTTTGCTGGCAGAAAACGCCGCATGGCAACACTCACCTCCAAACAAATCCACGCCGCGCTCGCCGCCGTGCCGGAGTGGAAGAAGCGGGGCGCCACCATCACGCGCACCTATCAGTTCAAGGACTTCCCCGCCGCGATCCAGTTCGTCAATGCACTCGCCAAACTGGCGGAGAAAGCCTGGCACCACCCGGACATTGACGTGCGGTGGAACAAAGTCACCCTCACGCTCACCACGCACGACGCGGGCGGGTTGACAGAAAAGGACTTTGAACTCGCGCGGCGATTTGACCGGCTCTGATCAAAGCCGCAGTTCGCAATCACCTCTCGCACCACGGCTCCATGCTCGAAGCCGCCACTCTTTTCAAAAAGCATTTCGCCCACGCGCCTCCGATCACCGTCCAGGCTCCGGGCCGGCTGGAATTGCTCGGCAACCACACGGACTACAACCAGGGCCTCGTGCTGGCGCTGGCGGTGGACAAGTTCATCACCCTCGCCGCCGCGCCACGCCAGGACGGGCGCGTGGAACTGGTTTCATCCGCGTTTCCCGGCAAGGAAGCCTTCTTCGCCGGCAGTCTGGAAAAGAATCCCGACACGCCGTGGGCCGACTACGTGAAGGGCGTGCTGGATCAACTGCGCCGGCGCGGGATCCACATTGGCGGCTTCAATGCCGCCATCCA
Organism: Verrucomicrobiota bacterium; assembly: GCA_031378375.1. Lineage (GTDB taxonomy): Bacteria > Verrucomicrobiota > Verrucomicrobiia > Limisphaerales > JANNEF01 > JANNEF01. The sequence continues at coordinate 24,819 of JANNEF010000431.1, forward strand.
CAGCACCCTTCCACTGGGCGCGGGCATGGGAAGTTCTGCGGCGCTTCTCGTTGGCATCGCGTTGCTCCTGCGCCGGCTCCGTCCGTATTCACTCACCGCCACTGGGCTGGCCGCGCCGCCGCGCCTGGACGCCAAAGGTGAACCACCGCCCTTGACCCCAATGGAAAGAATTCATCTGGCCCGGCTGTGCCAGGCCGCCGAGAACCAGTTCGTGGGTGTGAACTGTGGCCTGCTGGATTACCTCGCGTCGCTCGGTGGCAAGGCGTTTCATGCCATCGAGATTGACTGCCAGTCGGCGATGGTGGAGCACGTCCCGATGGTGGGGGACATCGCCATCGTGGTTTGCGATTCGGGAGTGAAGCACGAGTTGGTGGACGGTGGCTACAACACCCTGCGCCGCCATTGCGAGGAAGCCGCGCGCAAACTCGGCCTCCCGTCATTGCGGGCGGCGGAGCCAAAGCTTCTCGCGGCGAACGCAGCCCGCCTGTCCGCGCGCGAACGCGAGTGCGCGCATCACATCGTGGGTGAGATTCTACGCGTGATCCACGGCGCGCGGGCGCTGCGCGACGGAGATTTCGCGCAGTTCGGCCAGTTCATGTTCCAGAGCCACGAGAGTTCGCGCGATTTTTTCAAGAACAGTTGCCCCGAACTCGATCTGCTGGTGGAACTGGCGCGCGCACAGCCCGCCTGCCTGGGTGCGCGACTGACCGGCGGCGGCTTCGGTGGCGCCACCATCAACCTGGTGCAACGCGACCAGGCGCAAACATTCATGCGGTCCATCACCAGCCAATTCGAAGCGCGCGTCCACCGTTCTCCCCACCCGATGCTGTGCCAGATCGTGGACGGCGCGAAATAGCCGGGCCGTTATCCGCTTGCGCCAGCCACAGGAAATCTGTCCGCTAACGCCATGAAATCCACGCGCCACTTCGCCGTCGTGCTGGTGACGGCACCCGATTTGAAAACAGCCCGCGCGCTGGCCGCACTCGCGTTGCGCGCCCGGCTGGCCGCGTGCGTGAACCTGGTTCCCCGGATCGAATCGCACTACTGGTGGCAGGGCCGGTTGGAGCGCGGCACGGAAGTGCTGCTGCTGTTGAAGACGACGAGGAGCAAACTCGCCGCCCTCGAAAAACTCATCCTCGCCGAGCATCCCTACGACACGGCGGAATTCATCGTTCTGCCGGTGGCAGCGGGCAGCGCCCGGTATCTGGAGTGGCTGGGTGGCAGCGTTGCGGGAGCAACGTGATGCGCCGCGCACTTTGCACCAGAAAAATATTCCTTGTGTTTGCCACGCCACCCTTTTCAAATGCCCACGTCCGAAAGCGCATAGCGAAGTGAGCCGGAAACCGTCAGCAGGCGCTTCACAGCGATGACGGTTTGAAACCTCTTCCGGGAACGACCCGCAACGCCCGCCGACGGCGAGTTAGATAAAACAGCAGCTATGACGACCAAATTATTCGTCGGCAACATCAACCACACAGCCACCGAAAATGATTTACAGGATCATTTCTCCGGCGCGGGCACAGTCGTGTCCGTAAACATCATCCAGGACCGGCTGACCGGGAAGGCGCGCGGCTTCGGCTTTGTGGAAATGTCGTCCGCGGAGGAGGCAACCAAAGCCATCGCCGAGTATCACAACAAGGACTTTCAAGGCCGCGCGTTGACGGTGAACGAAGCGCGTCCGCGCGAGGAGCGGCCCTTTGGCGGTGGCGGTGGCGGCGGAGGTCATCGCGAGGGCGGCGGTGGCGGCGGCTATCGAGGTGGCGGTGCTGGCGGCGGCGGCGGTGGTGGACGGGGCGGCGGCGGCGGGAGCGGTGGTTATCGCGGACGGCGGTAGCAAATCAGGGTAGGCGATGTCGCCTGCCCGGTTTTCAAACAAATTTTCCCGGATTTAGAATTCCGCGCGGGTCGAGGGCGCGTTTGATTTTTTCATGCAACGACCGCACGCCGGCGTCGGCGGCCTGCGGCCACCATCTTTTCTTGGCCAGACCGATGCCGTGTTCGCCAGTAATCGCCCCACCCCACGCGAGCACTTGGCGAAAGAGATCGTCCAGCGCGGCTTCCGCGCGGGCGTCGGCACCGGGTTGCGCACGATCCAGCATCACATTGACGTGGATGTTGCCGTCGCCGGCGTGGCCGAAAGCGGCGACGGACAGGCCGTGTTTCTTTTGCAAGCGCGCGGTGAACTGGAAGAGGTCTTCGAGCCGGCCACGGGGCACCACAATGTCCTGATTGAGTTTGGTGAGGCCGGTGTCACGCAGGCTGTAGGAAAATTCGCGGCGAAGCTGCCACAGTTTCTCGCTCGCGGCGTGGCCGATGGCGCGGTCGATGAAGCGCGGTTGCGTGGCGCGCAGCACCCGTTCGAGGTCGCGAATGTCCGAGCGCACAGCTTTTTCCTGGCCGTCCAGTTCGACGATGAAAAGCGACTGGCAGCCCGCAAGCTGCCGGCTGCCAGTGCGCTGGCGCGCGGCGGCCAGCGTGAAGGAGTCGGCCACTTCCAGCGCGCACGGGAGGAAGCCGGCCTTGAAAATCGTTTTGATCGCACGCGTGGCGGCGAGGGTTGAGTCAAACCCCACCGCGAGACAGGCACGGGCGGGCGGGCGCGGCAGCAACTTGAGCGTCGCCTCTGTGACCACGCCGAGCATTCCTTCCGAGCCGACAAACAGGCGATGCAGATCGAAGCCGGTCTTGTTCTTGTGCGTGCGGGTGCCCAGACGCACCAGCGAGCCATCGGCCAGCACGACTTCCAGGCCGAGCACGTAGTCGCGGGTGACGCCGTATTTGAGGCAGCGCGGCCCACCGGCGTTGGTAATTATGTTGCCCCCGATGCTACAGTCCGCGCGGCTGGCCGGGTCGGGCGGATAGAACAAGCCCTGCTTCTCGACGGCTTCCTGCAAGGTTTGCGTAATGACGCCGGGCTGCACGACCGCCACAAAATCGTCGGCGTTGATTTCCCGGATACGGTTGAGTCGGGCGAGGGAGAGCACGATGCCGCCGCGCGCGGGCACACAGCCACCGACGTAGCCGCAACCGGCGCCACGCGCGGTGACGGGAATACTGTGCTCGTGGGCAAAGCGAAGCACCGCCGCGACGGAGGCGGCCGTGCGCGGCAGCGCGACCGCGTCAGGGCGATGCGAAGCGAACCACTTGTCGCCCGCGAATTTGTCGCGGAAGGATTCTTCGAGCCGCACCTCGCCAGCGGGCAGAAGCGCCCGGAGACGGGTCAGCAATTTTTCCAGCTTCATTCCTCGACCGGCGGCGGCGCGGGGGCGGTCAGGATCTCGCGCGCGAACTCGGCCTCTTCTGCGGGGACTTGCACGAGGATGCCTTGCGACGTGAACGCGCCACCTTCCAAACTAAGTGCCGAGTATTCGTGCTCGACGGAGGGATGGAGGCTGGCCGCGTCGAGACGCGAGCGGACCAACTGCGCGTCGGCGGAATTGAGCGTTTGATAGACGGTGACTTGTGACATGATTTTGTGAGTCGTTACACGGTTATACTGCTACACGAACTGCAATGAAACGACGACGCAGGGCTTACCGGCACTCATGCAACCTTGCACCTCGGCCCGCCTAAGCCGCCGCCGCCACTTTCAACTCCGCGAAAATAATCACGCCGGCCCCGGTTTGCACGATGTTTTGCACCTGCACCTGCACCTGCTGGCCGACCAGCGCCTGGGCGTGATTGACGACGACCATCGTGCCATCGGCGAGGTAGCCGACGGCCTGTCCTTTGTCCTTGCCTTCACGCGCCAGGCGGAGCGTGAGCACTTCCCCCGGCAGGAGGGCGGGCTTAAGCAGCGCGGCCAACTCGTTCAGATTAAAACAGGGTACGGAGTGGAGTTCAGCGACCTTGGCCAGGTTGTAGTCGTTCGTGCAGAGCCTGGCTGCGAGCGTGCGCGCCAGCCGCACCAGCTTGGCGTCCACTTCCTTTTCTTCAGGGAAATCGGCCTCGTGAATTTTCACTTCGAGCCGCGGGTTCTGCCGGAGGCGGTTCAACATCTCCAAACCGCGCCGGCCCCGCGCCCGGCGAAGGGGGTCAGCGGCGTCGGCGATGAATTGCAGTTCGTGCAACACGAATTGCGGCACCACGACGATGCCCTCGACAAACTTCGCTTCGATGAGGTCGGCGATGCGCCCGTCAATGATCACGTTGGTATCGAGCAGGAGCAAATTTTCCGGCTGACTCTGTGACTTGAAGCGCACGTAAGGAATGATGAGGAAGAAATCATCCTTGTTGCTGCGCAGCGCGAGAATCATGCCGACATAGCCGAAACTCAGGAACAGGCCGAGGCGGATGAGCCAATGAGAGGCTTCCTCGGCAAACGCGAACAGGCCGGAGCGGTCCACCGTCCAGGCGATGACACTGCCCAGCATCAGCCCGAACGTGGCGGCGGAAAAGGCGCGGAGCGAAAAGCCCTTGAGCATCTCGTCCAGCGCGATCATCAGCCCGCCCAGGCCAAACCCGGCCACCGGCCCAAAGGGATGTTTGATGAGTTCCGGATGCAACTCGCTCACCGCGTAGCCGGCGAGCGTGCAGAGCAGCAGAAAGAAAATGCGGATGACCCAGAGTGTCATGGTCACGGTTGATCGTCACCGCGGAACGAACTGGCCGGTTTGCTGGGGGCCGATGGGTTGGCGGGAGGACTTTTGGGTTTCCAAAGAAATCGCCACAGCCCGAACGTGTTCAGGTTGCTGCTGGCGATTTCGAGATTCGCCATCAAACCGTTCAGATGAGTCAGAGTTGCGTCCATTTCTCTCTTGGCTTGTTGGTCAGCAATGAGCGTGCCCAGGATTCCCCGACCCGATTGCAACTCGGCCATGAGATTGGTCGCCTGACTTGTCACCATCTCGAACTGCCGCACGGCAGCGTGCAGATGCGGGCCGTTGGTGGTGACGACTTGCTGCGCGTCCGCAGCGAACTGGATTGCGCGGTGGGAGAACACAGCCAGGTTGCTCACCGTCACCTCAATCGCCGGGCGATTGGTTTGCAGCAACTGCTCGACCCCGGCCAGCAGGCCAATCGTCTGCCCGGAGATGAAATGAAAATTGCTGACGGTCGCGGTCAGATTGCTCAAGGACGCTTCACCCAGCACCGTGCGACCGAGGCGCGGTATTATTTCGTCCAGATTGGTGAGCGCCTTCTTCACGTCCTGGATCAGCCCATCCGTCGAACCAACGAAGCTCTGCAGGTTGAACGGCTCGTCGCAGGTGACTTCGTCGCCGTCCTTCAGAGGCGTGCGCTGGTTGTCCTGCGGGTAAATCGCCACGTACTGGTCGCCGAGAAAACCGAACTGTTCGAG
>JANNEF010000455.1:0-14891 GCA_031378375.1 Verrucomicrobiota bacterium
CGCGTACCCCGCCCGGGGGCTATTTCTTCTTCCCGGCGGCTCGGCAAACCCCCCCCAACGCGGCGCCCCCCAACCCTGGCGGCGCGATTGCGGCCCCACTCCCCCGGGCCCGAAGGTTTGGGGGCGCTCCGACTTTTGCAATGGCTTCTCGGATTTCGGTCTTCTTTCGGATTTCGGATTTCGGCCTTCGGATTTGCCCTGCTCCTGCTCCTCTCTCACCCCTCCCCGCTCCACTCCCAGCCCGCGCCACCGCCCAACCGCGTCCTCGACCTCGACGGCCGGGGCGATTACGTGCGGCTGCCGCCGGCGGGGTTCACTAATTTCCACCAGGCCACCATCGAGGCGTGGGTGAAATGGCGGACCTTCAACTCCACTGCTGCTCGCGTGTTCGACTTCGGCGCGCGGCAGCGCGAGATGTATGTGAGCAAAGACGTCGGCGCAAGCACAGGCAACTCGACGGTGATGAAGTTCCTGGTGGTGGACCCTGCCGGCACCCGCCGCCGCGAGGATGTGTACGGCGGGTTCCGCCTGAGCGAATGGACGCACCTCGCGGTCGTCACGGGACCGGGCGGGGTGCGCCTTTATTTGAACGGAATGCTCGTGGCCACGAACGATTTCGCCGGCAGCCTCTCCTCACTGGGCGGGGAGAATTACTTTCTGGGGCGCGAGAACAACAGAGCCACCCCGACGGAATTCCTCGGTGGTCAGTTGGACGAGGTGCGTCTGTGGAGTGTCATGCGCACCGAGGAGGAAATCCGCGCCGATCAGTTCCGCCGGCTGACCGGGCGCGAGTCGGGGCTGGCCGGGCTGTGGAATTTCGACGACCCGGCGCAACCAGGGCGCGATGCCACGGCGAACGGTTTTCACGGCCAGTTGTTCGGCGATGCGCGGAGTATTCCGATGGAGTTGCCGCCACCCGCGTCCGTCCCGCAACCCGGCCTGGTCGAGGGGCGCGTGACCGATCCTGAAGGCGCTCCGGTCCCCGGGGCGCGAATCGCCATCGCCCCGCCCGAACTCTTCGTGGACCGGACGAATGCCGCGCCGCCCGTGTGGGCCAGCTTCGGCACGGCAGATCGGGATGGCCGCTTTCGGCTGGCGGTGTTCAGCCCGCCGGAATCCATCGCGCTCGGCGGTAACACGCGCGACGGCGACCTCTACGGCCTGCGCACCAACGTCACACTCCTGCCCGGCCAGCGGCAGGAACTGGATCTCGAACTTCAGGGTGCCGTGGTCGTGGCCGGCACGGTGGTGGCGATGGATAACTCGCCGCTCGCGGGTGTGCAAATCGGTCTGGCCAAGCCGCGTTCCTCGCCGGGAGAGGAGCCGCAGTTCGTCGGCTCGCTCACCTCCACGCGCGACAACGGCGAGTTCCGCTTCCAGGGCACCCGCCCGGCAGGCCGCTACGAATTGCTGGCGCTGACGCAGCGCGGTCCGGTGTCGTTGCTCGATGGACAGATCATTGATTTCGATCCACAGCAGCCGCTCACCAACCTGACCTTCCACCTCGCTCCGATGAAGAAGGGGCGCTGGCGTTCTTTTGGCACGGCGGAGGGGTTGCCGAACAATCAGGTGCGCTGCCTTTTGCCCGAAACCGACGGCACGTTGTGGGTGGGAACGGGCGACGGCGTGGCGCGGTTCGATGGACAGCAGTTTGTCCCGTGGGACGTGCCGGCGTCCTTGCGCGACGCCACGGTCTGGCAGTTTCAACGCGACCCCCAGGGCGTCCTGTGGGCCTGCACCGGGCGGGGCCTGGCGCGGTTCGACGGCCGGCAGTGGACCTTGCGCTACTCGCCCAAGGATGGTTTGCCGCCGGAATCCTCGGCTTACACCGCCGCCTGGGATGCTGCCGGCCGGTTGTGGGTGGGATCGAGGAGCGGATTGTTTCGTTTGGAAGGCAAGCGGTTCGTCGAGGTCCGTGCCTTCGATGGACGTTCACTGGGTGAAGTGGACGACCTGCTGTCGGAAACCAACGGGACAGTGTGGATCGCTTCCTGGGATCGCGGCCCGTTCCGGTGGGATGGCAAGGATCTGCGGCCCCTGCCGGCCGCCAGCGGATTGGACGTGGCCACGGCGAGGAAGGTCTATCGCGACGGCGACGGACAGATTTGGTTCAGCACCGGCGGGGGCAGGGTGTTGCGGTGGGATGCGGCCTCGACCAATCTGGTGGACGCCAGTATTGGCGGGGCGGGGATGGCCATGCATCGCGACGCGGAGGGAACGTGGTGGACGGGCGGCCGCAGTGGATTGAAGCGGCGGACCGCGGGTTCTTCTGTGACTTACCGGAAGGCGGATGGCCTGGCGGATGACTGGGTGCGGACCATCGCGCCCGACCACAAAGGCGCGTTGTGGGTGGGCACGGACGGAGGACTGTCGCACTTCGAGGAGGAGGGGTTGCAGGTGTTGCAGACGAAGGATGGTTTGCCGGGGAACATCGTGACGCGCGTGGTCGTCGCGCCGGATGGCTCGGTTTGGTTCACCTGTCCTCAACTCGGCGCCGTCCGAGACATTCTCTGCCGTTACGATGGACGTTCGGTCATGCGCTACGGGCGCGAGCACGGGATGGGGGCCGGTCTCATCGGTGGCCTGCACGTGGATACGGATGGCACGGTGTGGGTGGGGGCCGGCGGCAACAACGGGCGCGGCGGCTGGCGCATCCTGCCGGTGACCGGCGTCTGGCGCTCGGAAGGAAACCGGTTTGCCCCGCTCGACGTGTCCGCAGGATTGAGCGACCTGCGCGTGGGGGCCATCCAGCGCGCGGCGGATGGGCGGCTGTGGGTTGCTTCCGTCGAAGTGGCCAAGCGGTTCGATGGTCGCTCGTCACAAGTGGTGTCGATCCCCAACGAGGCGCGCACCATCTTGCCCTTAACGAACGGCGATGTCTGGGTGGGCACTTCCGAGGGCGCGTTCCGCTGGAACGAGCGCCTGCTGACGTCGTGGTCTTCGACCAATGAACTCAGCGGTCCGGTTTACGCCATCGCCGCGGCCACCAACGGCGTCACCTGGTTCGGCGCGTCGAAGGGACTGTTCCGCTCCGAAACCGCCGACAGCCCGCCGGTGCCGGTGGAGAAGCGCGGCCTGTTGTCCGGGGCCGTCTGGAGCCTGCTCCTGGATCGCCACGGGCTGTTGTGGATCGGCACGGACAATGGCGTGGCCCGCTTTGACGGCCGCGCGTGGTCGTTGCTGGGCGAGAGCGAGGGACTGCCGGGCAAGGTGGTCTATGCCATCCAGCAGGCCCCCGACGGCGCGATGTGGTTCGCCACCGATGGCGGACTGGTGCGCTACCGGCAGAACAAGACCACGCCGACCAAACCCGCCGTCACCGTGCGCACGGACAAGGCGTCCGTTCCGCTCGCGCAGGTGCCTTCGCTCGTGCAAGGACGCTGGGCCAACTTCCGCTTCGCCGCCGTCGATGCCGGCACGCCCGCAGCGCGCCGGCAGTATCGAATCGAGGTGAAAGGCGATGCGCCGGGCGCGACGAACTTCGTCTCCATCCAGTCCGAGCCGCAGTTCGACTGGCAGCCGGACCAGCCCGGCACCTTCACCGCCTCGGTGAGCTACGTGGACGGCGAATTGAATTACTCGAAGCCTGTGCTGGCGCAATTGACCGTGGTGCCGCCGTGGTTTCGCAACGCCTTCATCGTGGTGCCGTCGGGAGCGCTGGCGCTCGGTTTGTTCGGTTGGGCGTTCATCGCGCGATCGCTGGTCATTCGGCGCAAGCGCGAGGCGGAGGAGTTGCGGGAGCGGTTGTTGGAGCAGGAGCGTGAGTCGAGAAAACAGTTGGAAGACTCCGAAGCGCTCTACTCGTCGCTGGTGGAAAATTTGGATCAGATGCTCGCGCGCAAGGATTTGGAAGGTCGATTGACGTTCGCCAACGAGCGGTTTTGCCAGTTCTTTGGGAAGACAGTGGATCAAGTGGTCGGAAAAACGTTGTTTGAACTCCACACACGGGAACTCGCAGAGCGGGCGCGGGCCGACGACCGTAACGTCATCGAAACCGGCAAAGCACTCTGGATAGAAGACGAGTTAAAGGATCCTGCCGATCCCAATCGATCACGATGGTTTCAGGCTGTGACGACGCCATTGCGAGACGCGGCGGGCAAGATTATTGGCGTGCAGGTTCTGGTCTGGGAAATCACGCAGCGCAAGCTCGCCGAAGATCAACTCACGAAGGCCAAGGAAGCCGCGGATGCCGCCGTCGCGGCCTTGGAAAAGGAAATCGCCGAGCGGCGCAAATCCGAGGAACGGCTGCGCGATTCGGAAGCGCTCTATTCGTCACTGGTAGTCAACCTCGATCAATGGCTTATCCGGAAGGATTTGGATCTTCGCTTCACATTCGCGAACGAACCGTTTTGTGAGTTCTTCGGCACGACGCCCGGCGAAGTGATTGGCAAGACCGATTTCGAAATCGTGGAGCGCGATTTCGCGGAGCAGGTTCGGGCGGCGGACCAATCCGTGATCGCAAGCGGCCAGCCGGTCTCACGCGAGATCCAGGTGAGGAGCCTGCGTCATCCGGACAAGGCGCGCTGGGTGGACTTCGTTGAAACGGCGTTGCGAGACGCGTCAGGACGCATCATCGGAGTGCAGATTCTTGTTTGGGACATCACCCAGCGCAAGCTGGCCGAGGAGCAACTGAAGCTGGCCAAGGACGCCGCCGAGGTCGCCAACAAAACCAAGAGCGCCTTCCTCGCGAACATGAGCCACGAACTCCGCACACCGATGAACGCCATCATCGGCTACAGCGAGATGCTTCAAGAGGAAGCCGAAGACCTCGACCAGAAGGGCTTCATCCCCGACCTCCAGAAAATCCACGGCGCCGGCAAACACCTGCTCGCCCTGATCAACGACATCCTCGATCTCTCCAAAGTCGAAGCGGGCAAGATGACGCTCTACCTCGAAGAGTTCGAGGTGGCGAAGCTGGTGAACGAAGTCGCCGCCACCGTGCAGCCACTCGTCACCAAGAATGGCAACAAGCTGGAAGTGATTTACCCGGCCGACATCGGCGTGATGCGCGCCGACGTGACCAAGGTGCGGCAGTCGTTGTTCAACCTGTTGAGCAATGCGAGCAAGTTTACGGAGAAGGGAGTCATTCGACTCGAAGTGGGAAAAGTAATCAGTAGGTCAGTCATCAGTAATCAGTCAGAAACGGCTGCCCGCACTGATTCACTGAATACTGGTTCACTGGTTACTGACTCACTGATTACTTTCCGCGTCACTGACACCGGCATCGGCATGACGCCCGAGCAGATGGCCAAACTCTTCGAGGCCTTCACGCAGGCCGATGTGTCGACGACGCGCAAGTTCGGCGGCACGGGCCTCGGGTTGGCCATCAGCCGGAAGTTTTGCCGCCTGATGGGCGGGGACATCACGGTGGCAAGCGAGCCGGGTAAGGGCTCGACTTTCACTGTCATGTTGCCTTCGCAGGTCGCCGAGACACCGCAACCCACCGAGACGCAATTCTTACAGAAACCAGCCGGAGCGACATTCGACGCCACAGGTCCGGTCGTGCTCGTGATTGACGACGATGCGACGGTGCGCGACCTCATGCAGCGTTCGCTCGCCAAGGACGGCTACCGCGTCGAAGTGGCAGCCGATGGCCGCACCGGTTTAGAGATGGCCAAGAGTCTCAAGCCCGCCGTCATCACGCTGGACGTGATGATGCCGAGCATGGACGGCTGGGCGGTGCTGACCGCGTTGAAAGCCGACCCGGCGACGGCGGACATCCCGGTGGTGATGCTGACGATCGTGGACGACAAAAACATGGGCTTCGCACTCGGGGCCGCCGACTATTTCACGAAGCCGATTGATTGGAAGCGCTTGGGGGCCGTCATCCAGAAGTATCGCAAGCCGTCCGACAGCCAGACGGTGCTCCTGGTGGAAGACGACGAACGCACGCGCGAGATGCTGCGCCGCACCTTGCAGAAGGAAGGCTGGCAGGTCCGCGAAGCCGCCAACGGACGGATCGGCATTGAGCAACTGGCCCAAGGCACGCCCGGACTCATCCTGCTCGACCTGATGATGCCGGAGATGGACGGCTTCGGCTTCATGCAGGAATTGCGCAAACGCCCCGACTGCGCGCAAGTGCCCGTCATCGTCATCACCGCCAAGGATTTGACCGAGGAAGACCGCCGCCGCCTGAGTGGCGAAGTCGCGCGCATCCTCGGAAAAGATTCCACCAGCCGCGAACAACTCGTGGCCGAAGTGCGACAGTTACTGACCCAGAAGATTTGAAACCACGAATGGACACCAATAAACACGAATGCGGAGGGAGCGCGGACTTCAGTCCGCTTCAGGTATCGAAGGGGTGGGCGCGCTGGATTCATCCAGCGCGTTTCGATTCGCGGACGTTGAAGCGGGCTGAAGCCCGCGCTCCACACGCTCGCATTTGCTCCGCCTCTGATTCGTGTGCCTTCGTGTCCATTCGTGGTTAAGAATTTTTCAAACCTATGACCAAAATCCTCCTCGTCGAAGACAACGAAATGAACCGCGACATGCTTTCGCGCCGCCTCGAGCGAAAGGGCTACACCATCGTCATGGCACTCGATGGCCAGCAGGCGGTGGACATGGCGGCCAGCGAAGCGCCCGCGCTCATCCTGATGGACATGAGCCTGCCGGTCATTGACGGCTGGGAGGCCACGCGCCGCATCAAGGCCGACGAGCGCACGAAACACATCCCCATCATCGCCCTCACCGCCCACGCCATGCAGGGCGACGAGGAGAAGGCGCGCGAGGCGGGCTGTGATGACTACGACACCAAGCCCGTCGAACTGCCACGCCTGCTGGAAAAGATGGAGGCGCTCTTGAAGAGCCAATCCCCATAGTCAGCGGTCCCCCGCTTGCTCGTTCGCGCCCGCATGAAAACCAGCCTCAAACACGAACTGCGCACGCCGCTCAACCACATCATCGGCTACTGCGAAATGCTGATGGAAGACGCGCAGGATCAGCACGAGGAGGCGCTGCTGGCGGACCTTGTTCGCATCCATGCCGCCGGCCGCCGGCTGCTGACCGTCGTCAACGATCTGTTCGATGCCACGAAAACGCCGACGGAGAAGTTAAGCGAGAGCGCGCTGCACCACGAAGTCCGCACGCCGCTCAACCAGATCATCGGCTACGCGGAAATGCTCCAGGAGGAAGCCCAGGCGCGCGGGCAGACGGCCCTGGTGGCCGACCTCAAGAAAATCCACACCGCCGCGCGCGGCCTGCTGCAACTGGTGGTCGAGCGGCTGGCACCGGCGCACTTCGATGTGGCGCGGGCAGCCCATGTTTCGACGACCGGCGCCACCACTTTCACGCGGCGGGAAGCGCCGTCGCCGGGCGAGGCGGCCCGCCATGTCACCTTGGGCGCGGGGTTCACCGGCAAGTTGCTCGTGGCCGATGACGACGAAGCCAACCGCGTGATGCTGGCCCGCCGGCTCGCGCGTCTGGGCCACCAGGTTTCCGTGGCGGTGAACGGCCGCGACGCGTTGGAGCAGGTGCGCGCCGAGCCGTTTGACCTGCTGTTGCTCGACATTCAGATGCCCGAGCTGACCGGCTACGAAGTGCTCGAACAACTCAAGGCCGACCCCGCGTTGCGCGACCTGCCGGTGATTGTGCTTTCTGCTTCCAGCGAAACGGAGCGCGTGGCCCACTGCGTCGAGCTGGGCGCGGAGGATTATCTGCCCAAGCCGTTCGACCCCGTGCTGCTGCAAGCCCGCATCGGCGCGTGTCTGGAAAAGAAATTTCTGCGCGACCGCGAAGTCTCCCATCTGCGCCAAATCCAGGAGGAGAAGCAGCGCTCCGACGATTTGCTCCACATCATCCTGCCGCACGACGTGGCCGCGGAGTTGAAGGCCAGCCAGTCCGTGAAACCGCGCCGCTTTGAAAATGTCGGCGTGCTGTTTTGCGACATCGCCGGGTTCACCGCCTGGTGCGACGCGCATCCGCCGGAGGAAATTCTCCGCCATTTGCAGGCGTTGGTGGAGGCGTTCGAGCAGATCGCCGCGCGGCATGGCCTCGAGAAAATCAAAACCATCGGCGACTCCTTCATGGCCACCGCCGGGTTGCTCGCGCCGCTGGAGAACCCCGCGCTCCACTGCGCCCGCTGCGGGCTGGAGATGATTGCCACTGCGCGCGCACTTCCGCCGCATTGGGAGGTGCGCGTGGGCGTGCAGGTCGGGCCGGTCATCGCCGGCGTGGTTGGACGGCGCAAATACCAGTATGACGTGTGGGGTGACACCGTGAACACCGCCGCGCGCATGGAACAGGCCGCCACGCCCGGCAGCGTGTGCGTGAACGGCGAGACGTGGAAGCTGCTGGCCCCGCGCGCCACCGGCCAGTCGCAAGGCGTGCTGAAGGTGAAAGGCAAGGGCGACCTGGAATTGTTCCGCGTCGAGTCCATCCGCGAGTAAGCTGTGAGCCACTCGACATTCAGGCTCGCGCTGGCGCAGATGCGCGTGGAAGGCGGACGCAAGCTGAGGAACCTCCAGCGTGCGACGGAAATGATCGGCCAGGCGGCGGGCGGCAGAGCGCAAGTCGTCGTGCTGCCGGAGGCGATGAATCTGGGCTGGACGCATCCGTCCGCCCACACGGACGCGGACGAGATTCCGGACGGAGAGGCGTGCGAGGCGCTGCGCCGGAGCGCGCGGGTTCATCGCGTTTATGTTTGCGCCGGATTGGTGGAGCGGGATGGCGGGAAAGTTTTCAACAGCGCCGTGCTCATCAACTCTGACGGCGAAGTCATTCTCCATCACCGCAAGCTCAACGAACTGGCGATCGCCCACGAAGATTACGCGCCGGGCGACCGCTTGCAGGTGGTTGACACGCCGTTCGGCCGAATGGGTGTGATGATTTGCGCGGATGCTTTTGCGCGCGGGCAGGTCGTCAGCCGCACGCTCGGTTTGATGGGCGCGGACATCATTCTCTCGCCATGCGCGTGGGCGGTGGCAGCGGACCACGACAACGTGAAGGAACCCTACGGCCAGCTCTGGCGCGACAACTACGGCCCGGTCGCGCGCGACTTCCGAATGTGGATCGTCGGCGTCAGCAACGTCGGCCAACTCGCCGCCGGGCTTTGGGCAGGCCGCAAGTGCATCGGCTGTTCGCTGGTAGTTGGGCCAGATGGCCGCGAGGTCTTGCAAGGCCCGTACGGCGAGGACGCGGAGACGATTCTTTACGCGGACATCAAGTTGGTGCCGCGCCCCGCGCGAGGCGACGGCTGGGAGCGAATCTGGCGGGAACGGGCGTAGCGCCGCCGAATGCGTTCGCGAAGTTTGAACGGCGGCGGGTGTTTTCCATCCAAGGAGAGATGAAAACGATTGTCTGGAAATCAAAGCTCCGCCGGTTCTGGATCGAAACCGCGCGGCCCGTCCTCATCCTCCTGCTCGTCACTGGCGCGATGCGCTCGGCGCTGGCTGACTGGAACGACGTGCCCACCGGCTCGATGAAACCGACCATCATGGAAGGCGACCGCATCTGGGTGAACAAGCTGGCTTACGATTTGAAAGTGCCGTTCACCACCACGCGGCTCGCGCAATGGGGCGACCCGGCGCGCGGCGAAATCGTCGTGTTCTTTTCGCCCGCCGACGAAGTGCGCCTGGTCAAGCGCGTGGTCGGTTTGCCGGGCGACACGGTGGCGATGGCGAACAACCGCCTGTTCATCAACGGCGAGCCGGTGTCGTATGAGCCGCTGGAAGCCGCCGTCATCAACGAGATGTCCGCCGCCGAACAGCCGCGTCATCAATTCGCCAGCGAGCAACTGGGCGGGCGCAAGCATCCGGTGATGGCCACGCCGGGCACCGGAGCCATGCAATCCTTCGCGCCGATGCAGGTTCCGCCCGACCATTACTTCGTGATGGGCGACAACCGTGACAACAGTTTCGACTCGCGCTACTTCGGGTTCGTGGAACGCCAGCGCATCGTGGGCCGGGCCACGGCGGTGGTGCTGTCGCTGGCACGGGACAATTATTACGCGCCCCGCTGGCATCGTTTCTTCACGGCGCTGCCTTGAGCCTGGAAAAGGCCGTTGAGCCACCAAGGCACCAAGACACGAAGAGGAAAACGGGGGCACCGAGGGGCATAGACGCACTTTGGTTCCTTCACTTTGCGGATGAGATGATGGTGGAAGCGCGTCGGCAGTCTCCTCGGTCTTCGTGCCTTGGTGTCTTCGTGGCCAGGCATTACCGCCGCCTTTAGGTTGAAGCGGCCTGCATTTCCGCTCGCGCAAACCAGCGCAGCTTGAGCACACCCGATTGTCATCGCCGGATTGAGTTGGAAAGTTGGCTTGCCTCGGAGCCACATCTCGGCAATGGTATCCCCGTTCCCATGAACGACCTTGCGGCCAATTCTTTTCCGGTCGGGGCTTTGCGGCTTTATCGCGAAGGCGGCGGCGGCGTTCGTGGGTCGATTGAACCACTGCACACTGTCACATCATGAACTTCCTCCCACGTTTTGTTCCCGCAGCCATTGGGCTGTCGCTCGCGTTCGCCATGGCGGCTTCAGCCGCGCCCATCACGAACCTGTTCAACACCGGCGTCTCGGACGCCAACGCGCTGCTGGCTAATGGCGTGGTGGACCCGCACTGGCGCTTGATCGCCAGCGCGGACGCGACCGCGCCGGGACCGAGCGCCTTCGTGGTGACGGACACGCTCTTTCCCATCGTCGCCGGTCCGTGGCTGGCCAGCGGCCCGACCTCCAAATGGATCGGTCCGATGGCCAATCAGAGCGGGGGCAATCTGGCCGGAGACTACCGGTATCGCATCACCTTCAATCTCACGGGACTGGAGCCGACCACCGCCGTGATCACCGGGCGCTGGACTTCGGACAATGCCGGGCCAGATATTTTGATCAACGGCCTGAGCACGGGCAACACGAGCGACGGTAACTTCGGCGGGTTTGGCAACAACTTCACGATCAACTCAGGCTTCATCGACGGTACCAACACGCTGGACTTCATCGTGAACAACGCCGGCACGGGGGCGAATCCCACCGCGTTCCGCGCGGAATTCATCAGCGCCACCGCCGACGTGCAGCCGCCGCCGGGCACGCCGCCGAGCATCGTGACTTCGCCCCTGAGCCAGAACGTGGGGCTGGGCGACAGCCTCCTGCTCACGGTGAGCGCGACGGGCAGCCGGCCGTTCGCCTACCAATGGCGCTTCAATGGCGCGCCCATCGCCAACGCGACGAATGCCACCTACAGCATTGCGGCGGTGAGCAGCGGCAACAGCGGCAATTACGACGTCATCGTCAGCAACACGGCGGGCGCGCCCACCAGCGGCGTGGCGGTGGTGAACGTGGTCTTCCTCAGCGCGGCGCAGCGCTCCTACGAGCCGGCCGGCCCGAGCAGCCGGCGCGGCGGCGTGACGTTCTCGGAGATCCTGTATCATCCGACGAACCGCACTGATCTGCGCAACGGGGAGTTCATCGAGCTCTACAATTCCAATCCCTTCGCGGAGGACTTGAGCGGCTACCGGATCTCCGGCGCGGTGGACTATACGTTCGCCAACGGTGTCAGCATTCCCGGCCTCGGCTATCTCGTGGTCGCGACGGTGCCGGCGGATGTGTCGGCGATTTACGGCATCGGCGGCGTGCTCGGTGGCTTCACCAACAATCTGCCCAATGACTCGGGCACGATCCGGCTGCGGAAAAAATCCGGCGGCGTGGTGCTCGAAGCAAGCTACTCGGACCAGCCGCCGTGGCCGGTGGCGGCGGACGGCACGGGGCATTCGCTCGTGCTGGCGCGGGCATCCTACGGCGAGAACGATCCGAAGTCCTGGGCGGCGAGCAACGTGAAGGGCGGCTCGCCCGGCGCGGCCGACGCTGTGCCGTCCGGCGCGCTGGAGAATGTCGTCATCAATGAAATCCTCGCCCACACCGACCTGCCGCTTTCGGACTACGTCGAGCTTCACAATCACAGCCCGCTCAGCGTGGACGTGTCGGGCGCGTGGTTGAGCGACAACGCGACGTCGAACAAGTTCCCGATTCCGCCGGGCACCGTCCTGCCGCCCGGCGGCTTTGTTTCGTTCGAGGAAGCGCAACTCGGCTTCTCGCTCGGGGCAAATGGCGAGACGGTTTACTTCTCGAACCCCGCGCAGACGCGCGTGCTGGATGCCCTGCGTTTCGACGGGCAGGCCAATGGCGTGGCCCTGGGCCGCTGGCCGGATGGCGAGGGTGCCTTCCGCGAATTGTCGGCGCGCACGCCGGGCACGAACAACGCGCCGCCACTGGCCCGCTCCATCGTCATCAACGAGATCATGTACAACCCCATCTCCGGGGATGACGACGATCAGTTCGTGGAACTTTACAACCGCAGCGGCAGCGCGGTGAACCTCGGCGGCTGGCAGTTCACCAGTGGGATCGACTACCGGTTCCCTGCGAACACGATGCTGGCACCCGGTGGCTACCTGGTCGTGGCGCGGAATGCTTCGCGGATGATGACCAACTACGCCGGCCTGAACGCGGGGAATCTGTTCGGCAATTTCGGTGGACGCCTGGCCCACGGTGGCGAGCGCCTGGCGCTGGCGATGCCGGATTACAGTTTCCAGACCAACGCGCAGACGCAGGTGGTGACCACCAACTTTTTCAACGTGGTGATGAACGAAGTGACCTACGGCGACGGCGGGCGCTGGGGCAAATGGTCCGACGGCGGCGGCAGCAGCCTCGAACTGGCGGACGCGCACAGCGACAGCCGCCTCGCGCCGAACTGGGGCGACAGCGATGAGACAGCGAAGTCGCAATGGACCAGCTTCGAGCACACGGGCGTGCTTGACCTCGGCCACCCGGACATCACGTCGATCAATCAACTTCACTTTTTTCTCATGGATGCGGGCGAGGCGATGGTGGACGACCTGGAAGTGATCTCCAGCGCCGTCAATCGCGTGAGCAATCCGGGCTTCGAGAGCGGGACGAATGGCTGGACCTTCCGCGGCACGCAGCGCACGAGCTATTCCACGAATGGCGGGTTCAGCGGCGCGAATGCGTTGCGGCTCGTCGCCACTGGGCGCGGCGACGTGGTGAATCGCGCGGAGACGACGTTGACCGCCGCGCTAACCTTGGGCACCACCGTGACCCTCCGCGCGAAGGCCCGCTGGCTGGGCGGCCATCCCGAGTTGATGTTGCGCTTGATCGGCAACAGCCTCGAAGCCGTCGGCAGATTATCCGTCCCCCGCAATCTCGGCACGCCCGGCGCGGTGAACAGCCGCGCCCGCGCGAACATCGGACCCGTCATCACCGAGGTCACGCACCGCCCCGTGCTGCCGCAGGCGGGCCAGACCATTCGCGTGACCGCGCGCGTGCAGGACGTGGACGGCGTGCAGGGAGCGACCTTGGTTTATCGCGTGGATCCAAGCGCGACGCTCAACTCCGTCCCGATGAATGACAGCGGCACGAACGGCGATCTGCTGGCGGGCGACGGGATTTACACCGGGCTGGTCCCCGGACAATCCAGCGGCGTGATCGTCGCGTTCCGCGTGCAGGCCACGGACAGTTTCGTCCCGATGGCCACGACGCAATTTCCGGAAGACGCGCCCGTGCGCGAGTGCCTGGTGCGCGTCGGCGAGAGTGTGCCAGCGGGAGCGTTCGTGACGTATCGGATGTGGATGACTCAGGCGACGTTCGACCGCTGGTCGGCACAGGAGAAATCCAGTAACGAGGATTCCGACACAACGTTTGCCTATGGAAATTTCCGCGTGATTTACAACGTGGGTGTTCATTTTGGTTCGAGCCAGAATTACTCCACCATCCTCACCACGCCGACCGGCACGCTGGTGGGTTACAACATGACGTTCCCGGAGGACGACCTGCTGCTCGGTGCCAGCGGCGTGCGGCTGGACTGGCCGAATCGCGACACGACGCAGTTGCGCGAGGTGACGATGTACTGGCTGCTCGATCAATACGGGCTGCCGAATCATTACCGGCGTTTCATCCATCTTCACATCAATGGCGTCAAGCGCGGCAGCATCTACAACGACTCGCAACGGCCCAATGCCGATTCGATTGAGGAATGGTATTCGGACGACACCGAGGGCGAGTTGTTCAAGCTCAACCCGTGGTATGAGGCGAACACCGCCGGAGCCATCATCGCGTCCACGTTCATCGCGCCGCGCCTGACGAATATCACCACCACGGGCGGCGTGACCAAGACGGCGCATTACCGTTACTCGTGGCTGCCGCGCGCCGTGAACGGGAGCGCCAACAATTACTCCAACCTGTTTGCCATGATCGCCGCGGCCAGCGCGCCGAGCAACGGCTACCAGTCCGCCGTCGAGTGCGTGATTGACATTCCGCAGTGGATGCGGACCTTCGCGATGAACGACCTCGCCTCGTACTGGGATGCCTTTGGCAATCCCAATTCCAAGAACAGCTACATGTACCGGCCCGACCGCAGCGGTTGGAAAATCATGTGCTGGGATTTTGACGTGGGCCTGGGCACGGGCAACGGTGGCGGGCAGATTCAGGAAAGACCGACGGCGGCCTTGTTCGATACGAGCGACATTGGACTACAGCGGATGAACGCCACGCCCTTCATCGTGCGCCACTACTGGGCCGCGCTGGACGAGGCGGTTTACAGCTTCTTCCAGCCAGCCGCCGTGCAGACGTTCCTGGCGGATCGGTATGCGGCGTTTCAAGCGGCGGGCATTGACGCGATCTCCCCGTTCGTGCCCAGCGGCAGCGTGCCCACGGGCGAGCCGCAGCGCTCGATCCCGGACTGGATCACCGCGCGCCGCGACTTCCTCCTGACACAGCTCAACACGGTTTCGAACGTGTTCAACGTGAGCGGCCTCTACCGCGTCGACCTCGCAGACGCGGCCACGACGTTGATCGGCAACGTGGACGAGAATATCGAACGCATCGGATACGACGACTCCCGTGCCACGCTGTTCGGTCTGTCCCATTGCGCTTCCTGCACCATCGGCGCGCCC
>JANNEF010000023.1:0-5129 GCA_031378375.1 Verrucomicrobiota bacterium
CGCGTCGTGCTCCGCACCGAAGGCCAGGCGCTCACGCCCGCGCAACTCGGCGAGACGCTGCTCAAGTGGGAGAACGGCCTAGCCCTGAAACTCCGCGACGTGGCCGACGTGCGCGAAGGAGCGGAGCCAAAGTTTGGCGACGCGCAGATCAACGGCACCAACGGCATCATCGTGTCGGTACATGGCGCATTCGGCGCGAACACGCTGGAGGTCACCGCCGGCATCGAGCGCGCCTTGGACGAGATGAGCGGAGTCTTCGCCAGCGATGGCATTGCGCTTCATCCGCGTTTGTTCCGCCCGGCCACGTTCATCGAGCGTTCGTTGCAACACATCAACTTCTCACTGTTGCTCGGCGGTGTCCTGGTTGTCGCGGTGCTGTTCCTGTTCCTGCTCGATCTGCGGACAGCGTTCATCTCCTTCGCCAGCATCCCGCTCTCGTTGCTCGCGGCAGTCATAGTGCTCGACCGCTTCGGTGTCTCGTTGAACACGATTACGCTCGGCGGCTTCGCCATCGCCATCGGCGTCGTGGTGGACGACGCCATCATCGACGTGGAGAACATCCTCCGGCGACTGCGCGAGAACTCGGCGCTCGCCGAGGCTCGCCCCGTGTGGCGCGTTGTGCTCGACGCCTCGCTTGAAGTCCGCAGCGCGGTGGTCTATGCCACGTTCATCGTCGCGCTGGTGTTTGTGCCGGTGCTCACGATGGGAGGCATCGGCGGACGGCTCTTCTCGCCGCTGGCCGTGAGCTTTCTGCTCGCCACGCTCGCGTCGCTCGTCGTCGCGCTCACCGTCACACCCGCGCTGTGTCTCGCATTGCTCGCCAAGTCGAAGCCGCACCGAGAGCCCAACTATCTCGGCAAGTTAAGGACCCTGCATCGCCGCGCGCTCGAAGCCGTCAGCGGCGCGCCGCGCTTCACCATCGCCGTCGTGGCGCTGATGATTGCGGGCGCGGCGGCGACCATTCCGTTCTGCGGCGGCGAATTTCTCCCGGAGTTCCGCGAAGGCCATCTCGTGCTGCATCAAGCAGCGGTGCCCGGCACATCGCTCGAACATTCGCTGGAAATGGGGAAGCGTTTGACCGCTGAACTGCTGAAGGACAAGCGCATCGTCTCCGTCGCGCAACAGGCGGGCCGCGCCGAGTTGGGCGAAGACACCTTCGGCCCGAACTACAGCGAGATGCACGTCGAGCTGGCCGAGATGGGCGGCGAAGAAGCGGAGATGTTCATCGCCGAGATCCGCAAGCCGCTGCTCCAGTTTCCCGGCCTCACGTTCAAGGTCATGCCCTTCCTCGTCGAGCGCATGGAGGAGACGCTTTCCGGCGCGACCGCCGAAATCGTCGTCACTCTGCGCGGCGACGACCTCGACGTGCTCGATCGCGCCGCCGACTCCGTGCGCCGCGTGATGGTGAAGGTGCGCGGAGCCGCCGACGTGACCGTGGAATCACAGGCCAGCGCGCCTGAACTCATCGTGCGTCTGCGCCACGACCAGGTTGCTGCGCGCGGCTTCACGCCGGTCGAAGTGCTGGAGGCAGTCGAGACGGCGTTTCAAGGCGCGGAGGTCGGGCAGATATTCGACGGCAGCCGCGTCTTCGATGTGACCGTGCTCCTGCCCGCCGCCGAACGCCGTAGTGCCGAGCGTGTGAGTGAGTTGCTGCTGACCAGCGCCGCCGGCCTCCGCGTGCCGCTGCGCGAACTGGCCGATGTGTTCCTCGCCGACAGCCGCAGCGTCATCGTGCATGAAGGCGCGCAACGCCGCCAGCAAGTCACCTGCAACTCCGTGGGCCGCGACAGCGCGAGCCTCCTCGCCGAACTCAAGCGCCGCGTCACCGCCGAAGTCACGCTCCCGCATGGCGTGTATGCCAGCTACGGCGGCTCCGCCGAAGCGCAACGCGGCACGCGCCGCGAACTGCTCGTCCACTCCACGCTCGCCGGGGTCGGCATCGTCCTCCTGCTCGCGATCATTTTCCGCAACGGACGCAACCTCCTGCTCGTGCTGGCCAACGTGCCCTTCGCCCTCGTCGGCGGCGCGCTCGCCGTGTTCGCGGGCGGCGGATTGCTCTCGGTCGGCTCGCTCATCGGCTTCGTCACACTATTCGGCCTCTCCACGCGCAACAGCATCATGCTCATCTCGCACTACGACCACCTCGTTCGCGTCGAAGGACTGACGTGGAATTTGGAAACCGCCCTGCGCGGCGCGAGCGAACGTCTCGTCCCCATCCTGATGACCGCCCTCGTCACCGCGCTTGGCCTGCTCCCGCTCGCGCTCGGCGGCGAAAGCGCCGGTGGTGAAATTGAAGGCCCAATGGCCATCGTTATCCTCGGCGGACTCATCACCAGCACCGCATTGAATTTGCTCGTGTTGCCGGTGCTGGCACTGAAATGGGGTAGGTTCTCCTCCGGGGCAGAATCTCCCACCGCATGGAACGGTTCGTAGCCCAGACGTGAGCAGTCGCAGTTTGATGGTTTCGTCTTTCGCAGCCGCAGCGCGTTGCCAATCACCGACACGGAACTCAGACTCATCGCCCGCGATGATTGGGCTGAGCAGCAGCTCGAAGAATGGATAGAGGACGCCCGCCGCTATGGGAATTCCGAGCGTGTTGTAGATGAAGACGATCTTTGGTCATGGCTCAGTCTTTCTTTGCCGCCGGGAGTTCCGCGCGACCTTCACTAGCTCCAAAACTATCAACGGTATTGCGCCCAGGGCGAGCAGCAGGAAGCATTCGGCGAGCGGCATGAATCCCGTCTTCAGGAAGCGGCCCAGAAACGCGTTGTGATGGCTCCATACCTGGAGGCCGAAAGAAATGGCAACCACGATGGCGAGGTTGATGTTCGTGAAAAGTGAGATGCGCCAGACGGGCTTGGTTTCGCTGCGGGCACCAAAGGAGCGCAGGAGCTCGGCGAGGACAAGCACCGGAAAAGCGCAGGTGCGGGCCGTTTCCGGACTTTCATCGAGCAGTAGGCGACGGTGTTCATGCCGCGATGTTCTCTCCGGGCACGGCTTGCTCGGCAGGCCTCCGCCCGAAGCGAAGCCATTTTTCAAGCTCCACTGCAAGGAAGGCGACGGTCGCCACGCCGACGATGCGCAGCCAGGACTCCGCACTGATGGGCGCGCTGTGGAAGAGACGGTTCATCACCGGCACGTAGGTGAAGAGGAGTTGCGCGCCCACCATGCCCAGCGAGCCGGCGATGACCCAGCGGTTCGTAAAGAACCCGATGGCGAAGGCGGTCCGTTGCAGGGAGCGGCAATTGAAAAGATAGAATACCTGAATCAGCACGATGACGTTGACGGCCACTGTGCGGGCGACGGCGTCCCCGGTCTGCGCCACGCGCAGCTCCCACAAGAACAGGCCCAGCCCGCCGCCCACCATAATGAACGACACGAGTCCGGCGCGCTGGATGAGCGGCCACGGCAGCAAGGGCTGCTTCGGCGGGCGCGGCGGGCGGTTCATCACGTCGCCGTCTTTGGGCTCGAAGGCCAGCGAGAGGCCGAGCAGCGTGTCGGTGAGATTGATCCAGAGGAGTTGCAGCGGCAGCAACGGCAGCGGCAAGCCCAGCACGATGGCGGTCAGCAGCATCAGCGATTCGCCAAGGTTGGTCGGGATAATCCAGACGATGAACTTGGTGAGGTTGTCGAACACGCCCCGGCCTTCTTCCACCGCCGCCTCGATGCTGGCGAAATTGTCGTCGGTGAGAATCATCGCCGCTGCGCCCTTCGCCACGTCGGTGCCGCTGATGCCCATCGCGACGCCGATGTCCGCCTGCTTGAGCGCGGGGGCGTCGTTCACGCCGTCGCCCGTCATCGCGACGACGTGGCCGCGTGACTGGAGCGCCTTCACGAGCCGGAGCTTTTGCTCGGGCGCGACGCGGGCGAAGACCGACGTGCGCTCGGCGATGTCGGGAAGTTCGGCGTCGGAGACTTTTTCCAGCTCACCGCCGGCGAGCGCGACCAGCGGCGTGTGCTCGTCCTTGCCCTTCAATCCGATCTGATCGGCGATAGCGCGGGCGGTGACGAGGTGGTCGCCGGTGATCATCTTCACCGCAATGCCGGCGCGAGCGAACTGGCCGATGGCTGCAATCGCCGCGGCACGCGGCGGATCGATCATGCCTTGGAGGCCGAGAAAGGTCAGCGCCTCGGCGACGTGGGCGTGTTCGAGCTTGGCGTGCTGTTTGTCCACTTGCCGACGCGCGAGGGCCAGCACGCGCAGCCCGCGCGTGGCCATCGCCTCGGCGGCACGATGCACAGCGTCCTTATCGAGCGCGCCGACGGCGTTGTTATCGCCGAGCGCATCGGTGCAGCGGTCGAGCAGCGCTTCGAGTGCGCCGACCTGATAGATGACGCGGCCATCGCCCGCCTCGTGCAGCGTGGCGCGGAACATGTGCTCGGACTCGAAGGGAATCATGTCCACGCGAGGCGATTCGCGAGCGAGGTCGTCGTGTTTCAGCCCGCCCTTCTCGGCAGCGACGATCAACGCGGCCTCGGTGGGATCGCCCTGCACCTTGGGCCGCCCGTCCTCGTGCCCGAGTTTTGAATCGTTGCAGAGCACACCGGCCCGCAGGCACTCGGCGAGCGCGGGATGCTCCGGCAATTTCACGACGGCACCATCGAGCTTGAGCTCGCCCGTCGGCTCGTAGCCCGCGCCGGTGATTTCGTAGAGCTTTCCGCCCGCAGAGATTTCCCGCACCGTCATCTGGTTTTCGGTGAGCGTGCCGGTCTTGTCCGAGCAGATGACGGTGGTGCTGCCGAGCGTCTCGACGGCGGGCAGTTTGCGGATGATGGCCCGCCGTTTCGCCATGCGCGACACGCCGATGGCGAGCACGATGGTGACGGCGGCGGGCAAGCCCTCGGGAATCGCGCCGACCGCGAGCGCCACGGCGGCCATGAACATCTCGGCCGGTTTTTCGCCGCGCGCGACACCGAGCGCGAACGTCGCCGCCGCCAATCCCAGAATGACCCAGAGCACGAGCTTGCTGAACTGCGCGATCTGCTTCGTCAGCGGCGTGGACAACTCGACCGCGCCCGCGATTAGCCCGGCGATGCGGCCGGTCTCGGTCTGGTCGCCGATGGCGCACACGACGCCCTCGGCCTGGCCGCTGGTGACGAACGTGCCGGCGAAGGCGAGGTTCTTGCGG
>JANNEF010000037.1:0-5040 GCA_031378375.1 Verrucomicrobiota bacterium
GGAACGACGATCTTGAACGCGCGCGTTCAGTTGTTTGCTCTCCGAATCGCTCAAGGTCAGGGGCGCGGCATGGCGGGGCATCACCAGAGGATACCCCGCAACCCTATAATGTAAATGACTTGTTGGACACCAGACTAGCATTCCGGCTGTTCAGAATCATTCCAT
This sequence comes from Verrucomicrobiota bacterium, assembly GCA_031378375.1. Lineage (GTDB taxonomy): Bacteria > Verrucomicrobiota > Verrucomicrobiia > Limisphaerales > JANNEF01 > JANNEF01. The sequence continues at coordinate 166 of JANNEF010000037.1, forward strand.
CAACCAAAGCTGTAAAAAGGAACTCCATTTATGAATCCGAAATTGAAGAATCTGCCCACCAGTCTGGTCGTGTTCGCCGCCTTGTTCGCGGCCTTTTCATTGCCGGCGACCGCGTCTGCCGCCGGTTACAAGCAGATTAATCTCGTGTCGGACGTGCCCGGCATGGCTGCCAAGACCGATTCCAATCTGGTCAACCCCTGGGGCCTGCTGGTCGCACCGTGGGGAGATCTCTACGTGGTGAACAATGGCAGCGGCGTCTCCACGGTGTACAAGTCCAGCGGCGCGTTGCAGGAAGTGGTCAGCCTCCAGCCCCCGCCGGGCGAACCGTCCGCGCCGTCGGACATCGCAATCAACCTGACCGGCGATTTCCTCGTCACGCGCAACGGGCTCGTGCGGCCCAGCCTGTTCCTCTACTGCTCGGAAAACGGGACGGTATTGAGCGGCGTGCCGCAGGTGGAACCGAACCTGGCGCGCATCGGCATTGACAGCTCGGCGGGCGCGACGGTTTACACGAGCCTCGCGCTGGGCCGCACGACCAACAACCACCACCTGTTTGTGGCGGACTTCCGGCTGGGGCTGATCCGCATGTTTAACCGGAGTTTTCTTTACGTGAAATCATTCACCGACCCGATGATGCCGCCGGGCTATGCGCCGTTCGGGATGCGCAATATCGGCGAACAACTCTACGTAACCTTCGCCAAACAACTGGCCCCCGACTATTCCACCAGTGAAGCCGGTCCGGGACTGGGCTATGTGGCGGTGTTTGATTTGAATGGAAATCTCGTGCGCCGCCTGACGGCCGGCGGCCCGCTCAACGCGCCCTGGGGCCTGGCGCTGGCCCCGCGCAGCTTCGGCCAGTTCGGCGGCGCGCTGCTGGTCGGCAATGCCGGCGATGGACGGATCAGCGCGTTTAATCCGCAGACGGGCGCGTTCCTCGGCCAACTGGCCGACCGCGCGGGCGTGGTGATCGAAATCGAAGGGCTTTGGGGTCTCGGCTTCGAACGCAAAGGCGGGGGCGAGGGCAAAAAGCTGTTCTTCACCTCGGGACCGGCCGGCGGAACACACGGGTTGCTGGGCTACCTGCAACCGTAGTGGCCAATCATCAGCATCCTCGGCGGGGCGTGCGCCGGCCATGCGAATAGCAATCCGACTGACAGCTTTGGCGGGGGCGGTCGTGGTCCTGGCGGTCTGGTTTTTTGGCGGGCCGAACCTGGGCTGGACCAAGACCTCCGTGCCCGTGCCGTTCACCGACATGGTGACCGATCAGCAGGGCGTGCGATGGGAAAAGCGGTTCCTGCCCGGCGTGGATTTCCTGGCGGCGGGACTGCTCGCCGCCGGCTTGCTGGCGGGGAGTTCCTTCCTGTTCCGGAAAAAATGAGTAGCGTTCCCCATTGCGACCCGCTTTGATTCCGCCCATGAAAAACATTTTTCTCCTGCTCCTCTCGCTCGGCCTGCCGGCCGCCGCCGTGGCCGCGCCGCTAACCTTTGATTTCAAGGATCCCAAGGGCGTGAACAACGTGGTCTTCAAGGCCGACGCGCCGCTGGAGTCCATCAACGGCACCGCCAGCGGCGTGACCGGCACAGTGACGTTCGATCCGCTCAAGGCCGACGCGCTCAAGGGCAAGATCATCATTGCCGCAGCCTCGATGCATGTCGGCAACCCGACCATGAAGGAACATCTCCACGGGGAAAAGTGGATGAACGTGGCGAAGCACCCGACGCTGACCTTTGAAGTGACGGGCGCGGAGAGCGCTGTCACCGCCGGCAATTCCACCGTGGCCAAGGTGACCGGCAACCTGACCGTCAAGGGCGTCACCAAACAAATCACCGTCCCCGTGAAGCTGACCTACCTGAAGGACCGGCTCAAAGACCGCGTGCCCAATCTGCAAGGCGACCTGCTGGTGCTGCGCGCCGACTTCAAGATCAAGCGCAGTGATTTCGGCATCAACGCTGGTGCCGCTGAGGACAAGGTCGCCGACGAAATCGAGCTGACGCTCAGTCTCGCGGGCCAGTCGCCACGATAAGGCGACGCGTGAGTTCCTCGGGGGCAATCCTGGAGCCGGACGGCTTGCGTGTGACGGTGGACCGCGTCGAGTATGAGCCAGACGCCCATACGCCTGCGGATCGTCCGCATTGCTTCGTCTATTTCATCAGCATCCACAACGACACCGACCTGGAAGTGACCATCAAGGCCCGCAAATGGGTGGTGACCAATGACCGGGGCGAAGTCACCGCCGTGGAAGGGGACGGGGTCGTGGGCCAGTGTCCGGCCATCGCGCCCGGCGACAAGTTCAGTTACAACAGCTATCACCTGCTGGACTCCGGTTCGGCAGTCGCCGCTGGCAGTTACCTGGGCGTGGATGCGCAGGGCCGCAAGGTGCTCACGCGGATTCCCAGGTTCAAGATGGTGGTGCCGGAAGAGGCGTGAAACCCGGAACGGACTGGAGCCGCCGCTCCCGCCTCACGGGTGGCGGAAGGTAATGCGCGCCCGGCTCAAATCGTAAGGAGTGATCTCCAGGTCCACCTTGTCGCCCACGCTGATGCGGATGAAATGCTTGCGCATCTTGCCGGAGATGTGGGCCAGGACCACATGCCCGTTGGGCAAGGCCACCCGGAACATCGTGCCCGGCAGCACCTGCGTCACGGTGCCTTGCAATGCGATCGGTTCTTCTTTTGTCACGCGCAGTTTTTGATCGGTGTTTGAAACCGACCCCCTGGCGCGACCATGGACGGCCAGCGGGTTGGTTACGCCGTCGAAAGTGATTTCAAGATGAGTCATCGCGGCGTTCAAAGCAAGGCGGTTTTGCGCGGATTGGGTGCGCCGGGATCGCTTCCTTGAATGCGCGTTTACAATCTCCGCCCGCCCGGTATCTTCGCGCCACGCATGGACAAGCTGCTGTTGATTGATGACGAGGCGGACGTGCAATACTCCTTCCGTCGCATCTTCGATTCGCCGGAAATCGAACTGACCACCGCCGCCAGCGGCGAGGAGGGTCTGAAGATCATTCCCCGGCTCAAACCCGACCTCGTCATCATGGACGTGCGCATGGGCGGCATCACCGGGTTGGAGACGCTGCGCCGGTTGCGGCAGGGCGACGCCAAACTGCCGGTGATCATGATGACGGCCTACGGCACGACGCAAATGGCCATCGAAGCGATGAAGCTCGGCGCTTACGATTATTTGCTCAAGCCGTTCGACGTGCCCAAGCTCAAGCAAATCATCTTCGGCGCGCTCAAAGCGGCGCGCGACATGAAGCGCGTGGTGTCGTATCAACCGCTGCTGGAATCCGAGGATTACGATCTGGGCATCGTGGGGCGCAGCGAGGGGATGCAGAATGTTTTCAAGCTCATCGGCCAGCTCTCCGCCTCGGACGCCACGGCGCTGATCACCGGCGAGAGCGGCACGGGCAAGGAACTCGTCGCGCGGGCCATTTACCACCACAGCCGGCGGGCGGACCAGCCCTTCATCGCGATCAACTGCGCGGCCATCCCGGAGAATCTGCTCGAGAGCGAACTGTTCGGGCACGAGCGCGGCGCGTTCACCGGCGCGGGCACGCAGCGCATCGGCAAGTTTGAGCAGTGCAATCGCGGCACGATTTTTCTCGACGAGATCGGCGACATGACGCCGGCCACGCAGACAAAGGTGCTGCGCGTGTTGCAGGACGGCGCGTTTGAGCGCGTCGGCGGCAACCAGCAGATCATGGTGGACGTGCGCGTGATCGCCGCGACGAACAAACCGCTGGAGCAGGCGGTGGCGCGGCGCGAGTTCCGCGAGGATTTGTTCTACCGGCTGAACGTGGTGCGCATCGAGATGCCGCCGTTGCGCGAGCGCCGGGACGACATCCGGCTGCTGGTGAATTATTTCCTGAAGAAATTCGCGCAGCAGGAGAAGCAGCCGCCGAAGTCCATCGCCATCGAAGCCATCGCGGCGCTGGAGCTGCACGTCTGGCCGGGCAACGTGCGTGAACTGGAGAACGTGATCCAGCGGGCGCTGGTGGTGGCCAAGGGGCGGGCCATTCTGGTGAGCGATCTGCCGGCGGAAGTTCTGGCCAACCGGAGCGCCACCGAGGCCGCGTCCGGCGCGGCAGCCGTGGCGCCGGCGACGGAGGCGGGCGGAGACGTGGCGTCGCTGGCGCGGGCGCTGTTCCGTTGGGCGCGGGCGGACGGCAAGCTCAAGTTGATCCCGGCGGTGGAGCGCGAGTTGATCATTCAGGCGCTGGTTGAAACCAACGGCAACCAGGTGCAGGCGGCGAAGTTGCTAGGCGTCACGCGGGCGACGTTGCGCAAGCGGGTGGAGAAGTTCGGTATCAAGCAGGAGATGGCCATCAAGTGAAGGGCGGCGCGAGCCGCGGAAGAATTCTCACCAACCGCTCCCGACTTTCGCCGCGCCGCGCTGAAACCGCTGGCAACGATCCCGCAACCCCGGCCCGCCCGTCCGCAACGCGCAGTCACCGCCGCGCAACGCCCGCTCGCGTTCGTTCAATCGCCGGTCACGACCGCGCAATCGCCGCTCGCGTTCGCGTAATCGCCGGTTACGTTCGCGCAATCGCCACTTACCGGAAAAAAATTGCCGGTTACAGTCGCGCAATCGCCACTTACATTGCCCAAACGCCCGCTTACATTCGCCAAATCGCCGCTTACAGTCATTCAATTGCGGCATTCACAGGCACTTACGACAATTCCGCGAATAATCCGGCACTTCATGGCCTTTGCAGGCAGGCAACGGTTCAATTCAACCCGAAACCCGAAGTTCGAAATCCGAGATCCGAAAGAAATCCGAAGCCCGAAGGCCGAAAGGCCGCATGCCACAGGGTGGGCGCTTCACCCTTTTTCCATCGCAGGGCCGAAGTCGGGTTCGGCCTTCGGATTTCGGGC
>JANNEF010000040.1:0-1986 GCA_031378375.1 Verrucomicrobiota bacterium
CGTGGAGCTATCGGCTCGGTTTACCGGAATCTCGCCACCGAAGAGTTCCAACCGCTTCTGCCCGCCATCTACCAGGCCGTGGTCGAACCCGCCCCGAGCGGCGAGATGTTCGCCGATGGCATCCGCGTGGAAGGGCTGCGCCTTTTAGCCAAACACCGGATCGAGGAAGGAATCAGCGCGTGCGTGAAATACACCCGCGATCAAAATCCGTGGGCCAGCCAGGAGCGCACGCCGGAACTGATGAAAATCCTCCTCACCTACGGCACCCACGCGAAGGCGGTCATCCCGGAACTGACGCGGATTGGCGATTACTTTGAAAAGGACGAGAAGGACTTTCCCAAGAACCTGATGCTCGTGAAAGCCAAGTCCGTGCGCGAAACAATCGCCGCCATCGAAGCTTCGACGGACACCCCGGAACTCATCCGGATCAAATAGGATGAAATACGCTCTCACACTCAGCATCGCGCTTCTACTCACGCCGCTGGGCGGGCTGCGCGCCGCTGACGCACCCAAACCCAACGTCGTCTATATCATGGCCGACGACCTCGGCTGGGGTGACATCAGTGCGCACGGCGGCGGGGTGCCCATGCCGAACATTGACCGGCTTTTTTCCCGCGGCGTCGAGCTGACGCAGTTCATGGGCTGGTGCGTGTGCTCGCCCACCCGCGCGATGCTGCTCACCGGGCGGCATCCCATCCGCGTCGGAACCGCGCCGGAGGTCGGCGGGGAACTCGACCCGGCCGAGACGACCATCGCCGAGGGCTTCAAGGCCAGCGGCTATCGCACGGGGGTCTTTGGCAAGTGGCACAATGGAAGTGAACCCGACTCGCCGGAATACCGCACCGCTTTTGCCGAAGCCTTCAAGCACATGCCGAACAAGAAGCCCTCGTTCGGTCATGGTGCCAACGCGCACGGGTTCGACGAGGCGTGGATTTATTACGGCGGCGGCCCGGATCAGTTCACTCGTCGCACGGTCAATGGCGCGGGGCCGGTGACGTGGTGGCACAATCGCGAGTTTCGTCCGCAGGATGAAGGCTACACCGACGACCTGCTCACGCGGCACGCGCTGGAGTTCATCCGCGCGAACAAGGATCAGCCCTTCTTCTGCTACATCCCTTTCCAAATCGCCCATGCACCGCTTCAGGCGAAGAAGAGTGATTTGGCGAAGGTGGATGCGAAAATGGCCGCGAAGCTCCCCACCGCCAGTGGCAAGACGACGGACGAGAACAAGCACATCCACGCGGCCATGCTCCACGCGCTCGACAACAACGTCGCTGCCATCATCGCGGAACTCGACAAGCTGGGTTTGAGCGAGAACACCATCTTCGTTTTCACCAGCGACAACGGCGCGATGGAAGCCGGCAGCAGCCTGCCGTTGCGCGGCCACAAGCACACCATTTACGACGGCGGCGTGCGCCTGCCCACGGTCGTTCATTGGCCAAAAGGCGGACTCGTCGGCGGTAAGAAGTGGAACGGCCTGTGCGGCGCGTTGGATATGTTCCCGACGCTGATGGCGATGACCGGCTCAAAGATGCCTGACACTCGCCCGCTGGATGGCAGAAACATTTGGCCCGCCCTGCGCGACCGCCAGCCCAGCCCGGTGGAAAGTTATTACTGGATCTGGCGCGACGAAGACGCCATCCGCACCGCGCAGTGGAAGCTCCACCGCTTCTTCAATCGCTACGAACTCTACGACATCACCAAGGACGAACTCGAAGCGAACAACGTCGCCGACGCGAATCCCGACGTGGTGAAATCCCTCGCTGCGAAGATGGATGCCTGGGCTGGTTCTCTCGGTGCCGCTCTCAGCCATCAGCCCGCGCCCGCCAAGTATCGCACACCCGCCGCGCCCGAAGGCGAAGTGCTCGCCGTCACCGTGACCATCACCGACAAGGCGCAGCCCAAAGACCGCCTGGCCATTTCGCTGGCGAACTGGAACGGCACGCAATACGCCACCGACTGGATCGAATACGACATCGCCTTTTC
>JANNEF010000100.1:0-3490 GCA_031378375.1 Verrucomicrobiota bacterium
TTTATTCCGGTGGTTGGGTGCCGCAGAAAACAAAGGACAGTTAACCACGGATGCACGCGGATGAATACGGATGGGAGCACGAGGGAGAGACACGAATTTCACGAATTTGCACGAAATGGAATCAGCCATTTTGGCCATCAACCATCAACTCCCAAACTATCAGCTAACCGCCTTTCACGGGGTGACGCCTTTGTAGAAGCGGTGGGGATACAGGGGCGCGTTGGTGTCGTCGAAGGTGGCCACGCCGTTGGTGTCGGCGGGCCGGTGCCCAAGGGTGAGCCAGTCCAGCAGGTTGCTGCTCCACAGGAAACTGTAGCTCTGGCCGGGCGACGCGGGGAATTGCACCCGCATCGCGCCGTCGCAAGACGTTGCGAGCCACTATTTGTCTCCACTGCATGAACCCGGTTGGGCACTGAATGACTTCTGGCTCCCGGTTTCCGGGAGGAGGGCGTGTGCGGTGTGCGTGGACGCAAGTCCGGGCACCGCAGTCCGAGTCCGTCACCCGGATCGGACGGGTCATGCTGGAACCAGATGGGTGACTGAACGGATCACCTCCTCCAAAAGGGGGAGGGAACGCATCCGAATCAAAACAGAAATGACAGGCACGAACGACACCACGGGCCCCGTCCGACTCGGACCAAGACAAAGACAGCTTCTAGGAAAAGAAGAAGCTGGCTGCCGGAGATCCTTTTTCCCTCTTGACCGCTCACGCTAATGGGTGATCCCTTTGATGACCCCCTTTGACTTTGACGGCGGGGGCAGTTGGAGCTTGGAGTTCCCGGCGAAATCAGTTCCACTCTCCGGCAGCCGGTGCGGACTTGGCGTGGGCGATTGAGTCCGCGCGTTGTTCAACCGGCGATCACATGCCTCTCGAAGACACAAACGAGGTTCCAGTCACGGAGCACGCCGGAAGCTTTCAGACCACGCATTGGAGCGTGGTGCTGGCAGCCGGACAGTCGGCGACGCCACATGCCGAAGCCGCCTTGGAGAGTTTGTGTCGCAGCTACTGGTATCCCCTCTACGCCTACGTCCGCCGGCAGGGGCACCGCCCGGAGGACGCCCAGGATTTGACGCAGGAATTCTTCGCCCGCCTCCTCGAGAAGGAATATCTCAAGCTCGCCGATGCGGGACGGGGCCGTTTCCGATCCTTCCTGTTGAAATCGCTCCAACATTTCCTCGTCAACGAGTGGGTGCGTGGTCAGGCGCAGAAGCGGGGTGGCGGTCAAAAACTCCTGTCACTGGACGAAGCGGCCGGCGAGCGGAGTTATCTGCAGGAGCCTGCGGAGCAGCTTCCACCCGAGAGTCTCTACGACAAGCGGTGGGCGATGACTTTGTTGGAACGGGCCATGGAACAGTTACGGGCCAATTACGCCGCGGCCGGAAAGCGCGAACTCTTCGACCGATTGCAGAGCCTCTTGTTGAGCGAAGGCTCCGCGCAGGCCTATCAGGAACTGGCTGGTCCGCTGGGCCTGAGCGAAGGCGCGGTGAAAGTCGCCTTGCACCGGCTCCGGCAGCGTTTCCGCGACGCGGTCCGGTCGGAGATTGCCCAGACCGTGGCGACGCCCGCCGAGGTGGACGAGGAACTGCGCTGCCTGATGGCCGCGATGAGCGCGTGAGCCGCGGCGGGTGTCGCAAGCCGGCGAAAAGTTTCGCGGACCTGTAACCGGGCGACGGCAATTCTGTAGTAAGTCGGGAATGAAGCGCTTCCACATATCAGCCATCGACATGAGACGCACAATCAATGGGCTGCTGCTCCTTTCCATCGCGCTGTTCACGAACGGCTGCGTTTTCCTTCTCTACAAAAGCGTGCAGCAAGACCGCCAGATCGCTGCCATGCACGGAAAGAAATACACCTACAAGGTGAAACCTGCTCCCCTGTTTCTGAGTGAGGAGCTGGCGCTCACTAAAGCGTGGCAAACGCTCGCACGCGAGGGATTCAACAGCAACGAATGGAAGGTCGTCCGGACATCGCATCCAGCCACGGCTCCGGATGGGACGCAGGACCGCTATTTCTCGCGCATGAGGTTTCCGGGCCAGGACCCAGCACGCGGCACAGTTGAGTTTCGCCATGGAGATGTCCGGCGGAAGTTCGACGTTCTCCTCGATGGCGACCGCATCATCTGCCACTCGCTCTTCACCGGAACGCCGCCGAAACCACGGAAGCCGCCCACTCGATATCCAAAGCCGCCGCATACAGGAAAAGGGTGAAACAGGATGCCCGATTGCCCCTTCAACCCATGGCCGGACCAGGATGCATGCGCAGCGCGAATTCTGTTCAATTTGGTGAGTGACCGCAAAAGTTCAGCATCGCACCTTCGCGTGATTCGCTGCGGAAAGAATTCAGTGCGGAGCAGTAACTCTTCGCCCGGGGGTCTTGCAATAAGCGCTGGAAGTAAGCGCAGATGATATGGAACAAAACGCTCAATGCCAGCGCTGCGGCGTGACCCTGACCGGTCAGGCCGTCGGTGAACTGTGCGCGAACTGCCTGCTCAAGCTGGCGCTGGATCAGCCGCTCATACCAGGAGAACGCGAGGACGTGGGAAACTTCCCCCGGGCCGATCGCTCGGAAACAATCAGAGTTGCGGCCTCGGCTGCAATTTCTCCGACAGAAGTTCCCGGCACGATCATTGGCCGATACAAACTTCTCCAAAAAATCGGCGAAGGCGGGATGGGTGCGGTGTACTTGGCGGAGCAACAGGAACCTGTCCGACGGCAGGTCGCACTCAAGATCATCAAGCTGGGGATGGACACACATGAGGTCATCGCCCGCTTCGAGGCCGAGCGCCAGGCGCTGGCGATGATGGATCATCCCAATATCGCTCGAGTCTTCGACGCGGGCGCGACCGACGCGGGCCGGCCCTACTTCGTCATGGAACTGGTTCGTGGCGTGGCGATCACGAAGTATTGCGATGAGCATAAACTCCCGCTGGCGGAGCGTCTCGATCTGTTCATCACCATCTGCCACGCCATCGAGCACGCGCATCAGAAGGGCATCATCCACCGCGACATCAAGCCCTCGAACATCCTCGTCACCGTCCACGACGACATGCCTATGCTCAAGGTGATTGACTTCGGTATCGCCAAGGCCACTGGACAGCGACTCACCGACAAGACCGTGTTCACGGAACTGCAATGCTTCATCGGCACGCCGGCTTATTGCAGCCCGGAGCAAATGGAGATGTCCGGTCTCGACATCGACACGCGCAGCGACATCTACAGCCTGGGCGTGCTGCTCTTTGAATTGCTCACCGGCAAGCTCCCCTTCGACATGGACCGCCTCTTTCGAGCCGGCTTTGAAGAGATGCGCCGGGTGATCCGCCGGGAAGAGCCGCCCAGACCTTCGACGCGCCTGAGCACGTTGACGAAGGAGGAACAGACGACGGTGGCCGACCGACGCGACCTGGAGGCGGGGCAATTGGAGAAGCGAGTGGCGGGCGATCTGGACTGGATCGTGATGAAGGCGTTGGAAAAAGATCGCACGCGCCGCTAC
>JANNEF010000142.1:0-9713 GCA_031378375.1 Verrucomicrobiota bacterium
GCGCGGCGGCGGCCGGCGCGGGTGCGCCGGGCGTGATCATCGCGACGGGCGCGGGTTTGGTGCCGGGAGACGATCCCCCCAACAACGCACCCAGCCCGCGACCGAGTGCTGGTTTTGCCATGACGCGAAAATGCGGAACACTCGGAGGAATGTCAACGCGAAGTGCGCTTCAAGCGCATTTCAACAGCACCCGGATCAAGCCCAACCTCAACCATCAACCCGCCCTCGCTCACACCCGTTGCCGCCTCGCCAACGAGATCTGGTCTCGTCGCATTTGTGGTGTGAGATTGACCCGGACGTGTTACCGCTTGGCCCGTGAACAAACGCGCGCTCATCAAGAAAATTGTCGCTCAACTCGAGGCCGAGCTGGCGCTCCTCACCAAGGCGGCCCGGGCGGCCCATGCCGAGGCCACCCACGAATCGAGCAAAGCCGAGAACAAATATGACACTCGCGGACTGGAGGCTTCCTACCTCGCGCGCGGCCAGTCCAAGCAGGCCGCCGAAGCCGTGCAGGCCATCGAGGAATTCAACGCGCTGGCGGTTCGCGCCTTCGGCCCGACTGACGCCGTCCAGATTGGCGCGCTCGTGGAGTTGGCCTCTCAAAAAGAACGCGCGGTTTATTTCATCGGCCCGCGCGCGGGGGGCACCGAGGTCGTGCAGGATAAGTGCGAAGTGCTGGTCATCACGCCGCAGTCGCCGCTGGGCCAGCAGCTCATGGGACGCAAGGCGGGGGAGAAGTTGAAACTCGATCTGGCCGGCAGCACCAGTGAGTTCAAGATCGCTTCCGTCGCGTAGCGGCGCTCGTCCCAATGGAACGCCGGTGCGCGGGGTGGAATTTCACAGCCCCGATAGGCCCACGGGCAGGTGCGAGAGTGTCACGCCGGGGTTGGGCGTCGTGAAGTAGTTGGCGGACCACTCGTTGGTGAACAGCACGACCGGGTTGTTGCCCATGTCGTGGGCGAGCTTCGCGCCGGTCGGGAGGGAGAGCGCGTCGAGTTGGTCGTCGGTCATGCTCGCGGGCAGCCAGCGGACCACCGTCCACGGGGCGGACTCCACGCGCGAGACCGCGCCGTATTCGTTCTCGAGCCGGAATTGCACCACTTCGAATTGCAGCGGACCGACGGCGGCGAGGAGCGGGATCTTGCTGGCCGCGTGGCGGAGGTAAAGCGCCTGGATGACGCCTTCCTGTAAGAGTTGTTCCAGACCCTGGCGGAATTGTTTGAACTTCGCGGTGTTCGGGTTGTGCAGGAACGCGAAGGCCTCCGGCGTGAACCGCGGAATCTCGCGATAAAGAATGGCGGGGTCGGTCGTGAGTGTGTCGCCGATGCCGAAGCCGTCGTGGCCCACGAGTCCAATGACATCGCCAGGGAACGCCTCGTCCACGGTTTCGCGTTCGTTGCCGAGCAGTTTGTGCGAGCTGGAGAGGCGCACTTTTTTTCCGGTGCGCGAATGGCTCACGCTCATGTCGCGCTCGAACTTGCCGGAGCACACGCGCAGGAACGCGATGCGGTCACGGTGACGCGGGTCCATGTTCGCCTGGATCTTGAAGATGAAGCCCGAGAAGGCCGGGTGCTCCGGGGCGATGGACGTGCCGGCCATGTTGCGGGCCTTGGGCGGTGGCGCGTGCTGGAGAAAGCCGTCGAGCAGCAGTTGCACGCCGAAGTTGTTGATGCCGCTGCCGAAGAATACCGGCGTGGTCAGGCCCGCGAGCACCGACGCGTCATCGAACTCCGCGCCGGCCAGGTCGAGCATCTCGATTTCCTCGACGGTCTTGTGGAAGGTCTGTTCATCCAGCCGCTCGCGAATGGCGGGGTCATTGAGACCGCCGACTTCCACCGGCGCGCGATACTGCCCGCCGACGGTGCGCTCGAAGAGATGGAACTGTTTCGCGCGCCGGTCATAGACGCCCTGAAATTCGAAGCCGGTGCCGATGGGCCAGTTCACCGGGAAGGCGCCGATGCCGAGCACTTTCTCCAACTCGTCGAGCAGCGCGAGCGGCTCCTTCATGGGCCGGTCGCACTTGTTCATGAAGGTGAAGATGGGCACGCCCCGCTGGCGGCAGACCTCGAAGAGCTTGCGCGTCTGCGGCTCGATGCCCTTGGCTGAGTCAATGACCATGACCACTGAGTCCACGGCGGTGAGCACGCGGTAGGTGTCCTCGGAGAAATCCTTGTGGCCGGGCGTGTCGAGGAGGTTGATGCGGTAGCCGTCGTAGTCGAACTGGAGGACTGTCGAGCTGATCGAAATGCCGCGCTTCTTTTCCAGCTCCATCCAGTCGGAGGTTGTGGCGCGCTGCTGCTTGCGCGCGGTGACGCTGCCGGCAAGGTGGACCGCGCCACCGTAGAGCAGCAGCTTCTCGGTCAGCGTCGTCTTGCCCGCGTCCGGATGCGAGATGATCGCGAACGTGCGCCGGCGTTGGATTTCTTTTGTGTGATCCACAGGGGCGCGGACGGTAGCAGACTCCCGCGCCGCAACAAGCCGGGAATCGCGCGCGGCGTGGAAAGGCGCAAAGGGCGCGCTGCTAACGGCGATTCGCGGGATGACTCGGCAGCACCGGCACCTCGCCCGGCGGGATCAGGACGGCGGTTTTGATCAGGCGACAGAACGCCTTTTTGGTCAGGCGCTGGCGGGCGCCTTCGCGGGTCGCGAGGTTCGGGCCGGCCTTGTACTCCACGAACAACCGCTCCAGCAGAACGATGCGGATAAACTGCGCGTCCACTTTCCAGACCTGGCCTTGCTGCAACTTCATGGGCAGATTCTACGCGCCCGAATTCAGGAGTGGCCAGAGTTATCAGCTTGGCCGATGCGCTCGCTACGACTACCCCCGAGTTCTCCACCGGGGGGACCGTCCCGCTTTTGGACAGCATGGGAAGACACTTTGATAGGCCGGCCCCCGGAGTTCACCACCACCCCGGCGCGTTTGCCTGCCGCCGTGTCAGCTTTTCGACACCAGATCGGGCGTGAATGATGACTCCAAAAGCGATGCGCGACACCATATCGAGGCGCAGGGTGCGGCTCCAAACCGGTGAGCGACACCTGATCGCGTCGGCGGGTGAAGGCCACCGTTGCTTTCTGACATCCTATTGACCGACTGGGTGCGGTCCCGATTTGCTTTGGCCCACCATGTTGACGCTCCATACGGAGTCCTCAGTTGCTGTTGCCCATCACCTTGAACGTCCAGGTGAAGTCCAGAACTGTTTTTGATCAAGTGATGGGCGCGACCAGTGATGATGAAGATCGCTCCCTGCGAACGGTTTGGTTGGAAACGCCCCTGCCGACCGCGCCTGTGGCTACCCCTTCGGTCCGCCGCCGGCAACTCTTCTCGTTGACTCCGCGCAACCTCCCGCGCCCCGCCCACGCCCGTCATCGAAAGACCGACGTGCGTCCTGTCCCGAAAATGGACATCCTGCCCGTCCTCCGGCGACCCCCGAGGTGACCACCACGGATATCGCGGATGGAAACGGATGAGAAACCGAAGCCACCGGTGCCGCAAGCTTGTAACGCCCGCTTTCCAGCCTGCGGGTTTGGCGGGACTACAAACGCCCGCCGTTTTACAAAAACCCAAAAACCCAAGCTTGACCTTGCCCGCCGTGCCTGCTACAACGCACTCAAGTCAAAAGAAATTTCCCATGAAACCAACCGGCATGTTCTGGTTGTTCAGAAAAGCCAACCGCTCGTTCGCGTTGGTTTTCCTCGCGGGAATGCTTTGCCTCTTCACACGGTCGGCATCGGCCCAGCCGCGGTATCTTGGTGACCTCGACCAAGACAATTTCGCCACTGTCCTCGACCTTGTCCGCCTGATCAACTATGTGAATGGCGACACGAGCGTTCTACCGAACATCCCCGGTCTGACGACGGCGGAAAAGGCGGAGATCATTGACCTCAACGGCGACGGCGTAATTAACCAGGCCGATGTGGACATGCTCGCCGACGCGATCCTCGGCATCGCGCCGCTGCCCGAATTCCCATTCACCACCATCACCGAAGCGTCGCCCGCGAATGGTGAAGAACTCGTCTCGCCCGAGCGCAACGTCATCCTGCGTTTCAGCCGTCGTATCAATCCGGCGACCATCCATTCCAATTCCGTTTATCTCATCGCCAATGGCGCGCGACTGCCCGGACGGATCGAAGTCTCCAGCACCGAACGTTTCGCCACGTTCTTCCCGTCGAATGCATTTCCCGCCAGCACCGAAATCCGCCTCGTCGTGGTCACGACGAACATCCTCGACCGCTGGGGCCGCCCACTCGCCCGGAGCGCGGACGGCTCGTCCGCGAGTTCGTCGGGCGCGGCGGACGGGCCGTCCGCGCTCCATTTCGACTTCCGCACCCTTCCACTCTTCCGCATCGAGGGCACGCACGTCTGGGGCTACGTCTTCGACTCCTACAACACCAACGCCGACGGCTCCCTCTCCCTCCGCTCGCCGCGCGACACCAATGCCGGGGCGCTCCTCCCGCCGACTTATTACCGCCCCATCGTCGGCGCCACCATCCGCGTGGACGCCTTCCCGCAGGCTAACGCCGTCACTGACGCGCGCGGCTACTTCATCCTCACCAACATGCCCGCGCCCGAATTCTTCGTGCATGTCGATGGCACCACCGCCAGCAACGCCCCGCCCGGCACCGTCTATCCCAGCGTCGGCAAACCCTTCCACAGCATCCCTGGCCAGAGCGTGCAACTGCTCATGGGCACCAACCCCTTCCACGTCTATCTGCCCCCGATGGCCCTGGCCGACGTCGCCCCGCTCGACACCAACGTCCTCACCGACGTCTTCTTCGGCCCGGCGGGACTGGCGGAACTTGCGCAGATGTTCCCCACCAACGACCCCGCCATGTTCCGCAAAGTCTGCGTGCGCTACCCGCCCGGCTCGGCGCGGGACAACGCGGGCCGCCTGGCCACCCGCGGCATCATCATCCCCGTGCCGCCCGACCGCATCCCCGCGCCGCTGCCGCCGAACCTGAACCCGCGCCTGGTCATCTCCGTGCAAGCCATGCTGCCCGACGGTGCCGCCGCCACCCGCTTCGACGTGCCGGCCCCGGTGATCTTCCCGAACCTGGACGGCCTGGCTCCCGGCGAAAAGGCGCTGTTCTTCTCCTTCAACCATGCCGCCGGCCGCTGGGACGTCATCGGCGCGGGCACCGCCACCACCAACGGCACCATCGAAACCGACCCCGGCGTCGGCATCCGCGCCCCGGGGTGGCATCTCGTTCAGGTGGGAACTCAAACTCCGGGGCAAGCTTGCAAAGTTGGTTCAACTTGTGCGCGATTCGTGGGAAGGCATGGCGATGTCATCGTGATCGACCTCAACGGAACGGTGGCGAACAGTGACCCTGGTTTCCACAATTTCGAACTCTCGGCATTGAATGGCGGAACACGATTTGACTTGCCCGGCGTGCGCCTGTTCAACGAACTCGGCTACACATTCTTTGCACCAACAATCCAAAGCGCATCAACTGGCGAAGGGCCGCAGAAAAGGGCTTCGCCGTCGCCATCGACACCCTCAGTTTATGAAGGAACCTTCAGAGCGACGCTTATCGACCAGGGCTCGACAGCTATTCCACAGCCCGACCCTGATTCCGGCTGTGTCGTGGAGGGTCCGGGCAGAATTCGATGCGAAGGGCGCATCCGAATCGAAATCCATCCTGACTATTCCACAACAGGGCGGCCCTCTGCTGACCAGTACGATTTGGTAAACCGAGACCTGACCGTTAGTGGTCCTGGAACGTTCCTAGAGATTCTGAGGGCGCAACAGAGATTGCGGTACTTGGGCTTTCGCAAACGGGATGGCCAAGCCGTGAATGTAACGGGCGTTCTTGATGATGATACGAGGCACGCGATCGGGGTATACAATGGCGCAAGCACTGCAGGAGCCGCGCCTCCAAGTAGCCGAATAAACAGCTTCATCAATGCTGCAAACGCGCCTCGATGGATTCGCATACCTGATTCTGGACAAGGGTTTGTCATTACTCCACAACCCTCCACTTGCGACGAAAGGTGGTGTTCTCACTGGGCTTTGGATATGATTGTGGAGTCAGCTCAACGGTGGGTAGTGAATAGAAATATTCTCACGGGTCATGATTCCGAAGCGGCGAATTTCCTCTCACGGAATCCTGCATGGAACAGCCTTAGAATGTCGGGTGCGAGTCGGGAGCGGGGTGGCGCAACCTGTCATGTTAGCCACCAAGCGGGGATGGACGTAGACTTCGACACCCCATCAAGTAACGAGTTGTTTGATGATGGTGGCAATTGGCGAGATAACGCACAGCCATTTTTCGCAGTCGTGGTACACTCCGGAGTTCGATACGTGGCAGCCGCCGACGGCAAAGTAGTTGTTCGAGTGGCTCCTGGTGTAGAAGAAGCGCTTGATCCGAATAGCCCCGATTTTAGCTGGAACCGAGCGCTGAAAGCAGTGGAGGCATGGGATCAAGAGGCTGTTCTCGTCAGAATCAAGGACCTGATCGTAAGTCCAAGCTACTACAACCTAACCGTCGTGCGAGAACAATTGAACTCCATCGATCAATCAAAGATTTCGGAAATCTTTTACAACGATCCCAGGACGTGGGATATCCCGAACGTGAGATTTCTTGCCGGACATGGAGGACACTTTCACGTGAATGTGAAGCCTCCTGCACAAGTTGCAGCGGCCGCTTCACCTCTGTTTCAACCCGCCTCGCCCACGCCCCTCTCCACCGCCCCCGGCTTCGGCAGCGACACGCGGCTTTACTACCGCTTCCAGTTGGCCAACGGCTTCGAGCTGACCGGACGTTCCAGCCTGGCCGGCACCTTTACCGAAATTCTCTCCCCCAATATCGATTACACCCTCACCCTCTATCGCCCGGCGGACAACCGGTGGGCCGTCTATCGCGGGCGGTCCAATGCCAGCGGCCAGGTGACCGACCTCGGCACGCTCATTCTCGACCAGTTCGGCGGCCCGGACACCGATGGCGATGGCCTCCCGGACGCGGGCGAATACGCCCTGGGCACCGACCCCAACTCGCGCGATTCCGACGGCGACGGCCTGAGCGACGACGCCGAGTTGACGCAGGGTCTCAATCCCAACAACGGACGCGCCTTCCCCACCGGCATCATTGCCAGCCTGCCGTTGCGGGGCGAGGCGAAGGAAGTGGTGGTGGAAGAAAACCTGGCCTACGTGGCCACCGGCAGTCACGGCCTGGCCATCGTGGACGTAAGCCGCTTCGACAACCCCATCATCCTCGGCCAACTCGACCTCCCCGGCGATGCCACGGACGTGGCGGTATCACCCGCGCTGAAACTCGCCATCGTCGCGACCGGCACGAACGGTCTGCAACTGGTGGACGTGAGCGATCCCATGCAACCACGCCTGGTGCGCACGGTGGCGGTGACGGCAAATCGCGTCGAAGTGTCGTTGAGCCTCGCTTACGTGGCTTCGGGCGCGAATCTCATCTCGATTGATCTCCTCAGTGGGGCGGTGGTGCAAACTCTCGATCTTACGGGTGGCACCGTGACCGACATCAGCCAGGAAGGGCGCTTCCTTTATACGATGGACGCCAATCGCCGGTTGCGCGTAGTGGAGTCGGCGAATCAAGTGCTGATTGCGCGGGGCGCGTTGCAATTGACAGAAGGCGGCGGCCATCTGTTCGTTGGCAACGGCATTGCATACATTCCAGCGTTCAACACGGAGGCGAACGGTGGCGGCTACTCCACAGTGGATGTTTTCAACCCCAATACTCCTATGTTCATCAGTGGCCCAGATCGTACTGACGGGCGGCCCGGGCGGGACATCGTGGCCAACGGCTCCGGGCTGGCGGTACTGGTGGGCACGATCTTTCCCACCAGCCCCGTCCCCCAGCCCCGCTTGTACGTGCTGGACGCGAGCAACCCGGCCAATACCGACAGCCTCCTCACGTTCTTTAACCTGCCGCGCGGCCCCCAATCCGTGCGCATCGCCGCCGGTCTTGGCTTTGTCGCCAACGGAGAGAATGGCCTCCAAGTGGTGAACTACCGGCCATTTGACAACGCCGGTGTGCCGCCCGTTATCACGCTGTCGGCGACGTTCCTTGAAGGCACACCACTGGCCGAAGAAGGCGCGCCCGTGCTCGTTTCCGCCCGGGTCACGGACGACGTCCAGGTGCGGAATGTGGAGCTTTACGTGAATGGCGTGCTGACCGCCACGGATGTGAGCTTCCCGTTTGACCTCCGCTTTGTGACGCCGCTGATTACGAATGGCGCCAATTCGTTCCGCCTGCGCGCGAAGGCGACGGACACCGGCGGGAATGTCGGCTGGACCGATGAAGTGACGGTTTCACTTCTGTTAAGCCCCGGTGCTTTGATCGTGCGGACTGTTCCGAGCCAAGGCAGTTCGGTAACGAACCTGAGTCAAGTGGCCTGCTATTTCAGCCGGCCGCTCTCCGCCCCCACCGTGAACGCCGCCACGTTCGAGTTGCGATGGTTTGGCCGGGATGGCATCGCGGGCAACGCGGATGATTTGGTCCTAACGAATGGTGTTGTGAGCTATCGAGACGATCTGGAAGCCGCCTTGATGACGTTTGCTGCTCCTTTACGAGCGGGGCGTTACCGAGCTAGTATTCGTCCTCCTCTGGCTGATCAAGCCGGACATCCGATAGGGTCAAGCTTTTCATGGCAGTTTGACAACGTAACGCCCACCACCGTAGTTGGCTATGTGCTGGACACCAATGGCGTGCCAATCGCCGGTGCCACGGTGCGCATCTTCGGCTTGGCCGTCCCGTTGGTCACCACCGATACCGCCGGACATTTCCAACTCTTGAACGTCCCGACCACGCTTGGGCCGCTCTGGATCAGCGTGCGCGCCACGTTCAACGGGCAACCACTAACGGCGTTCGTCCAGGTGGACGGGGTTCCGAGCGGCGTCACGACCCTCGCCAACATCATCGCCAATGTTCCAGTGCCATCTGGCAAATTCCGCTTCGCAGCGGGCTACGGTCACACGGTGGCGTTGCGCGACGATGACACGCTCTGGGCTTGGGGACGCAACAACTTCGGCCAGTTGGGTAATGGCACGTTCACAAACGCGAGCACCCCGCAGCCGATCCAGACCAATATCTCATGGCAGGCGGTGGCGGCTGGAGGGAGTCACACGGTGGCGTTGCGGGACGATGGCGCGCTCTGGACGTGGGGAGACAACTACTACGGCCAGTTGGGTGATGGTCCGAACACGAACGCGAACACCCCGCAGCCGATCCAGACCAATACCCCCTGGCTGGCGGTGGCAGCCGGCGGCGTTCACACGGTGACATTGCGCGCCGATGGCACGCTCTGGACGTGGGGAGACAACTACTACGGCCAGTTGGGTGACGGTACGACCACGAGCGCGAACACCCCGCAGCCGATCCAGACCAATACCACATGGCTGACGGTCGCAGCCGGCGGGCTTCACACAGTGGCGTTGCGTGCCGATGGCACGCTCTGGACGTGGGGAGCCAACTACGAAGGTCAGTTGGGCAATGGCACTTTCGAGACCGTGAACACCCCACAGCCGATCCCGGCCAATACCACCTGGCAGGCGGTGGCGGCGGGATCCGATCACACGGTGGCGTTGCGCGCCGATGGCACGCTCTGGACATGGGGAGACAACTACTACGGCCAGTTGGGCGACGGTACGACCACAAGCGCGAACACCCCGCAGCCGATCCAGACCAATACCACTTGGCTGACGGTGGTGCAGGATATGCTCACACGGTGGCGTTGCGCGCCG